>CALMUD010000203.1 GCA_937872735.1 uncultured Bacteroidales bacterium | reverse complement strand
AGCGCCGGTGTCTTTCGGTTCCTTTCTTCACTGAAGAAGAAAGGAACAAAAAAAGCGAACCGCACCAAACAGATTGGCGCGGCCCGCTATAAATATCAATATTTGCAATAAACTCCCATCCTGCCGACAAGAGCCTCAGCTGCAATTAATGTTTAGACAAAGTACTCTCAATAACAATTGTAGGATACAGATTTGCAACAACATCTCTTTCGGCCTTTTCAACACCTACAAGTGATAAGAACTCAGAAGTACTCATCTGCTGATAATAAACAATGGTTTTAGCAGATGAATTGAAACTGCCATTATAATCAGTACCTGGTTTACTATACCCTTTCAACATTGCACCATCTTGTTTAGTAGTAGATACATTAAAAGATAAGCCTTTGGAAATAGCTGTCAAACCTGTGCATATCGTAGAATCGGGAGTACCAGAATCATTATCACCAGAAATGTCTTTTATCAGCAAACCAGTAGATCCATGAAGAGAGACCTTAACAGTAGAAAAAGATTCTCCTTCAGTTGAACCTGTCGTATCTTTCACCATAGTACCGTTAGCCGTCACCATGTAAAAAACATAATTTGCACTATAGGTGCCTTCTATACTTTTCAGCATAGTACTATCGACAGCAGAAGTTGAGCTGCTGTCGTCGTCATCATCGTCACCACAAGAGTTAAATCCAAGGCAAAGCATAGAAGCCAATGCCAAAACCATAAAATACGTCTTTTTCATTTTGTCAAAAAAAATAAGTAATTGTTTTTCTACTCTAAGTTAATCCAGGAATTTTCGAAATCTTTCCCGTAGTCTTTTTACTGGCAGAATCAGACAGCCATTTTCGACCACAAATATACACAAAAAAAGAAGAAACAAATATGATGCCAAAAATTACAGACAAAACGAACATCATTCAGTTCAAACGAATGTGGTAGCGCAAGAGACAGAACGCATCATTTTACACACCCCACGCATTGCACCCCCAATGCGGCGTCAGCTCTTGCGCATTAGCTCCGAAAGCGTTAAGAAAATGGCACTTGCGCAGCGTAAAAAAGCCTTTTGGCGGAGAGCCGAAAAAAACGGCAAAAGCCTTTTAAGGCTCGGAGCATTAAAAGGCTTTAGCGGAGCAAGCGACATTTTTAGATTTCGGAGCTTAGCGCCGGCGTCTTTCGGTTCCTTTCTTCACTGAAGAAGAAAGGAACAAAAAAAGTTTAGCGGAGCAAGCGACATTTTTAGATTTCGGAGCTTAGCGCCGGTGTCTTTCGGTTCCTTTCTTCACTGAAGAAGAAAGGAACAAAAAAAGTTCACAGATTCGGCAAACTCATACCCGTTATCTTCTGATACAAATCAAGCGCATAAATATCCGTCATGCTCGACACATAATCAAGGACCGCCTGAATCTTTCCATACGGTGAATCCACTTCCATTTCATACTGTTCAGGCACACGCAGCAACAACTCACGCGAGTAAGCCTTGGTTGGCTGGAACACCGCCTGCACCAGCTTATCGATGAGCGTATAAATGATGTTGTAACCTGCAATCTCAATATCGAGCACCGCCTGCGAACGATAAATCTGCTTGAACGAGACCTTCTCGCACTGTTCGTAGGCTGCCTTCACCCGTTCACTCACCGCACCTATCAAAGAGCCCTCAAACGTACCCCGCAATATTTTGTCCTCATTTTCAATAAACACCCGCGAGCACTCATCAACCAGCACCCCCACCACACACGAGCGCAAATAGGCAATGTTTTCGTTCACATCAGCCACCTTAGCCATCGTGGCCCGCCGATGTTCCTGCTTATCCTCCGGAAAGAAATTCAGCAACAGCTGTTTGGCCTCCTCTGTGGAGAGCAGGCGCAGTTTGTGGGCATCCTCTATGTCCATTATCTCATAGCAGATATCGTCGGCCGCCTCCACCAGATAGACCAGCGGATGGCGGGCATATTTATAGTCATTCTT
This sequence comes from uncultured Bacteroidales bacterium, assembly GCA_937872735.1. Taxonomy (GTDB): domain Bacteria; phylum Bacteroidota; class Bacteroidia; order Bacteroidales; family Paludibacteraceae; genus Physcocola. The sequence goes on along the minus strand of CALMUD010000203.1, from coordinate 12,793 downwards.
GCGTAAAATGCCCAATTCATCGGCGATTTTCACATAGTCATCTTTCTCACTCTGGAAGAAGCCGAATTTTGTTTTCTTGGCTCCAGCTATGTAATCTGACTTGTAGGGATACTTGACTATGGAAGCCAGAGTGGAATAGGTCATGACAAATCCGCCCGGACGATGGCCTCCGAACTGGTGAGTGAGCAGGCGGAAAGCATTGGCATTACCCTCAAAATTGATAATGTCATTCCACTGGCTGTCGGTGATACCATATTTCTGCTTGAGAGGCAAGCCGTTTCCTTCCGAAAAATACGATGAAATGGCCTTTTCTCCCGAATGTCCAAAAGGGGGATTGCCCATATCGTGGGCCAGACAACCTGCCGAAACGATGTCGCCAATGTTCTGCATCAGGGCCTCAGCGCCCACATTGTATTTAGTGGCCAGCGAGCGGCTCACCTTGCTACCCAGCGAGCGGCCCACGCACGACACCTCAAGACTATGGGTCAACCGGTTATGCACAAATATATTGCCCGGCAGAGGGAACACCTGCGTCTTGTTCTGCAAACGGCGAAACGGGGCCGAGAATATCAGACGGTCATAATCCCGCTGAAACTCTGTCCGGTCCTGCTGCGCCGGATTGTGATAATCTTCCTGCCCAAATCTTTTGGTCGACAACAGCCTGTCCCATTCCATCTCCACCAGGGGAGTGGATAACCTATCCTCGCTCATAACTGAAACTTTATTTGTGCCATAAAAACAAGACGGGACCTCCCGTAAGAAAGGTCCCGTTATATTAGAAACGTCGATTTCATCGACTTTTTTTTATTTACCAATTATATCCGATGGTGATATAGAGTGAGTTGTTGTGCACCTCAGGCAGACAACCATACTCCTCGCCATACGCTACTTTCTCATCCTTCGTCAAGTCATCGTTGGCAATGTCGGTAAGACCAAACTGGTAGCCCAATGCCACCGAATAGTGCTTGTCGAAGTCATAACCCACACGCAGATTAAGACTGAAATCGAAATTGTCGTAGAACGCATCTTTCATCTCATCATCGGCATCATTCTGCATAGGATGTGAGGTATGGCCATTACATTTGCTGGTACCATACATTCCCAGACTGAGCACAGGACCCAGTGACACAAACGGACGGCCCGTCATCGTCTTGGACAGGTTCATGCGCTTGCTCAGCTTCACATTCAGCGGTACATCCATATAGTAGAGATGCTCCGCATGATTTCCTTCAGCCTTGTAGCCGCCACCACGGGTAGCAAACAGCAATTCGGGCTGGAAAGAAAAATACTGTCCGAATGGGATATCAAAATTAAGTCCTGCTCTGAAGCAGAAAGCCATCATATTGTTGGAAGGGTCGCTGCGATACCAGCTGCTGCCGATGCCGCCCGTAACTCCGATGGTTACGAAACGGACCTCGGGCAACGGCTTGGCCTGCACCATCTCATCGGTGCCGTTTGATAAGCGCATCAGCGAATCCTCCGCCAACTTAGGGTCCACATTGCCAGACGTGGTGTCGGTGGTGACTACCGCCTGTGCCGAACCGGAAGCCGACTTGGCAGTAGAATCGAGCACTCCGCGCAAAGAATTTGACAATGTGTCGGCCGACTGGGGCAGGGTCTTGGTCAAGGCAACCTGGCTGGCCGAATCGGCTGCCAGAGCGGTAGATGCAGGGTCCACAACGGGCTCGTTCTCCTGTGCAAACAGCACTGGCATTTGCCCTAATACAAGGGCAAGAACTAAGATATGTTTTCTCATGTCCATTCTGATATGTTTTCTATGGTTTTCTGTCGTTTTTTTAACAGTTTCTTATTCGAATCTACATAACACATACGCATCAGGCAAAAATAAATAAAAAATTGCAAATCCCAACAAATATCACAATGATTATTAAAGAGAAACGTTACAGACGACAACTCTTGTCCATCAGGTGGGCATCAAGTAGCACCATGGCTGCCATGGCCTCCACAATAGGCACCGCACGGGGCAACACGCACGGGTCGTGACGGCCGCGGGCCTTGATGGTGGCGGACTGCCCCTCCTTGTTGACGGTAGGCTGCTCACGCAGCAATGTGGCAACAGGCTTGAAGGCACAACGGAAATAAATATCCTCGCCATTGCTGATGCCGCCTTGTATGCCGCCCGAATGATTGGTGAGGGTACGGATGTGCCCGTCACGGTTGACAAAAATGTCGTTCATCTCCGAGCCACGATGCGCCACGCCCGCAAACCCCATGCCATATTCAAAACCTTTGCACGCATTGATGCTGAGCATGGCACTGCCCAGCATGGCATGCAGCTTGCTGAAAGCGGGCTCGCCCAGACCTACCGGCACACCTTGGGCCACGCAGGTAATCACGCCGCCTATGGTGTCGCCTTCCGCTTTCACCTCTTTTATCAGTTCGGCCATACGCTGGGCCATGTCCGGGTCGGGACAGCGCACCATATTGCTCTCAGTGAGCGACAAATTCAGGTCATGATAATCGGCGGTCAGCACCAATGGCCCCACCTGTGAGGTGTAAGCCTGCACCGAAATGCCAAGCTGACGGAGAGCCAGTTTGGCCAACGCGCCTCCCACCACACGCGAGAGCGTCTCGCGGGCTGAGGAGCGGCCGCCTCCACGATGGTCGCGCAACCCATATTTGGTGGTATAGGTATAGTCGGCATGGGAGGGACGGAACAATTCGCGCATCTCGTCATAATCCTGCGAGTGCTGGTTGGTGTTGCGCACCTCAAATGCGATGGGGGTACCAGTGCTGAAGCCCTCGTACAAGCCAGAGAGGAACTCCACCACGTCACCCTCCTGGCGTCCTGTGGTAAGGACTGATTGACCGGGCTTGCGCCGGTCCAGCTCGTGCTGCACATAGTCCGTATCTATCTTGATGCCGGCAGGGAATCCATCGATGATGCCCCCCACTGCCACTCCATGCGACTCGCCAAAAGTGGTGAGCCTGAACAGGTTGCCAAATGTGTTACTCATAACCGAAATATAAATCTTGAATGACCTTATTTGTCACAGCCGCCCCCGCAGCAGCCCTCGCCGCTTCCGCAGCAGCCACCGTTGTCGTCGGCACCCTCTTTGCTGGCGCAATCCTTGTTGCAATGGTCGCAATGGCCACCGCAACCGCTGCCATAAGGGTTGGTGGCAGCTGCCATCTCCTCGGCCGTAGCCTCGCGCACCTCTATCACTTCGCCCACAAAATGCAGATGTTCACCTGCCAGCGGGTGGTTGAAATCCATTTTTACCTTGTCGGTACCTATTGAGACGATGGTGCCATACATCTGGTTGCCTTCGGCATCCATCATTGGCAGGGTGTGGTCAACGGCCACCACTTTGGGGTCGATAACGCCCTTGTCATCCTTGAAGATGTTGATGTCAAGGTCCACCACCCGGCCATCTTCGTAGCTGCCGTAAGCCTCCTCCGGGGTCAGCGTGAAGTCGAACTTGTCGCCTTGGCTCTTGCCCCGCAGGTTATCTTCAAACTTGGGCAACACCATGCCCAGACCACAAGTGAACACGAAGGGACGGTCGGCTGGCGCATTCTCCATTATGGTGGCCTTGCCTTCGTTTTCACCAACTATCAGGTTATACGTTACCGCTACAAAGTTGTTGTTCTCTACAATCATGATTATAATATTCTATGTTACAATGTCTTGATATAAAATAAACGGAGAGTCAGAGCCAGTGGTTTTCGCGATACCAGGCTATGCTCTCTTCCAGACCCTTGTCGAGTGGATAATCGGCCTTGAACTCAAGGTCGCGTTGCAAGGGCTCCATCTCGCACTTCCAGTTACGGGCCGACAGTATGTTGTATTTGTCCTTGTTGAGGGTCGGCAGCTTGCCAAACCAGCCACCCACAGTCTCCATCAGCGAACAGAGTCCTTTGACCAGAAAGCAGGGAACCACCAGCGGAAGTGCCCAGCTGATGCCCAGTTTCCGCATGGACAGATGGACATAATCGGAGGAGGTCCAGACATCGCCGTCGGCCACAAGATAGGTCTTTTCCACCAAATTACGGTCGATGCACCCATATATCACTTTCACAAGGTCCTTGACGTAGATGAAGGTGATGTACTGGGGTTTGAACCCGATGGCGGGATTGATGTGTCGCTGCAGGGTCTGGAGCATCACAAAATAGTCCTTCTCGCGCGGACCATACACACCCGTCGGGCGGAGTATCGTCCATGGATAATCGGGAATGGCCCGCAGAAAATTCTCCGTCTTCAGCTTGCTCTGTCCATACAACGTGTTGGGACAAGGAGTATCGGTATATTTTATCTCGTCGAGGGTCTGTTCATTGCCTGGACCCATGGCCGACAGACTGCTCAGATAGATGAACTGTCCGGGTCTCATGTCAGCAGCGTCGAGAGCCTGCACCAGATTGCGGGTATAATCGAAATTGACGCGGTCGAAATCACCTTTCTGCTGACATTTGGTCAAGCCCATGATGTGAATCACCACATCCCAGCGCTCCACTTGAGGCTTGACGGCCTGCAGGGTGGCTGCCAGCTGCTCGGAATTGCCATAGGGCAAATCGATGAAATGGATGCGGGGGTCGGAGAGGGCTTCCTTGCTGCTGGTGGCCCGCACCCCTGCCCACACCTCGTCACCACGGCGCAAAGCCTCCGCCACGGCAAAACTGCCAATGAAGCCGGAGGCTCCGGTTATCAGTATCTTCTGGTTGTGCGGTTGTGATAATATCATAATCCTATTTTTTTGCGAAATAGAGGGAACAAGCCCCGAATGTAAAGGTGCGGAACTCGGCATGACTGAAGCCGCACTCTCCCAGCAGGTCGGTCATGGCCGTCCCCTGCGGACAGGCGGCGATGGATTCAGGCAGATAGGAGTAGGCCCGCTCGTCTTTTGCCACTATGCGCGCCAGCAAAGGTATCACAAACTTGGTATAAACCTTGTAGCCGAAATGGAAAACGGGATTGACGGGTTCGCTCAGCTCCAGAATGACGGCTGCGCCTCCGGGCTTCAACACCCGGCTCATCTCCGACAGCCCCTGCTTGAGGTCGGCAAAATTGCGGACGCCAAAAGCGACGGTGATAGCATCAAACGAGTTGTCGTCAAACCTGAGGTGCATGGAATCGCCCTGCTCCAGTGTGATGATTTTGGAAAGGTTCTTCACTTCCACTTTCTTGCGGCCCACTTCCAGCATTTTTTCCGACAGGTCGATGCCGATTATCTCTTTCGGTTCCAGCTGTTCGTAAGCGCTGATGGCAAAATCGGCGGTACCGGTGGCGATGTCGAGCATCCGCTGCGGCTGGTACTTGGTGAGCGTGAGCAGTGCCTTCTTCCGCCAGTCACGGTCGTTGAAGAGCGACATCATCCGGTTCATAGGGTCATAATCGCCCGCTATATTGTCGAACATCTGCTCCACCTGCTCCGTCTTGCCGCGCTGATTGTCGTAAGGCAACACCTTTTCACACTTGCATTCTGTCATCATTTTCTCTTTTAATTTACAAAAATAGGAATTTAAAGCCATTTATTTTCTACTTTTGCCAAAATCATTCAGCAAATGAGCGCATTGAAGATTGGATATGACGCCAAACGGGCTTTTTTTAACAATCGCGGACTGGGGAACTACAGCCGCGATACTATCCGCATAATGAGTACCCAGCGGGAGAACAACCGCTATTTTCTGTTTTCGCCTCACTGCGAGAGCCCTATCGATTTTGAACGGAACAGCAACTGTGTGACAGTGGAGCCTGAGGGGTTCATTGGCCGCCGTTTTCCTGCCCTGTGGCGGAGCAGCGGATGTCTGTCCGACATCAGAAAGCTGGAACTCGACATCTACCACGGACTGAGCAACGAGCTGCCCATAGGAAGCGGACGGACCAACACCCGCTACATTGTAACCATGCATGATGTGATTTTTCTCAAACATCCGGAGTGGTTTCCTCTGGCCGACCGATATCTGTTCAGAATGAAGTATGTGAACAGCTGCCGCCGTGCCGACCAGGTAATTGCCATCAGCGAGGCCACCAAACGCGACATTGTGGAATTTATAGGGGTGGACGAGCAGAAAATAAGAGTGGTGTACCAGGGCTGCAATCCGCTGTTCCACAAGGAGCCCTCAAAAGATGAGGTGGAGGCCCTACGCGGCAAATACAAGCTGCCTTCGGCCTATCTGCTGACGGTCTGCGCCATTGAGGAACGGAAAAACCACCAATGCGTGATGCGCGCGCTGAGCCTGATGAAAGACCCGCTGCCTTATGTGATTGTGGGCCGTGAGAGTGCCTACAAACGCGAGCTGGAGAAACTGGCCGCAGAACTGCATATTGAGCATCTGATTATCTGGCTGCACGATGTGCCGACGGCCGACTTGCCCGCGCTGTATCATGGAGCCTCCATCTTTGTCTATCCTTCTTTGTACGAAGGCTTCGGCATCCCCATTATCGAGGCCGAATGCTGCAATCTGCCTGTCATTACCTCACAAGGCAGCTGTTTCAGCGAGGCAGGCGGACAAGGGGCCTGCTATCTCGACCCCAAACGGCCCGAGGACTGGGCTTTCGCTATCAAGGAAATTCTGGAGGAGGAATCGGTGAATGCACGGATGCGACATCTGGGCATACTGAATGTGGCCCGATTCAACGATGAGACCATCGCCCACCAACTGATGGATGTCTATCTTGAATGACAAGAATTTGGACACTTATAAAAAGACTTCAGGGAACCTTTATGTGAATAAAGATTCCCTGAAGTCCTGATTTTTATTTACTGTTACTTGTAGTACTCAATAAAACGCTCGGTAACCGTAACCGGCTTTTCGCCCACGAAATGGACACAGCGCGTCCAATTGCCTTTCTGGTCGTATTCATACTCCCAATGTTCAGGCAGGAAAGCCTCGCCGCCGCCATCCACACCCGTCTGGGTGAGCTGGTTTCCATTCTTGTCGTAGGTGAATCCCACACGCATCAGCACCTTTCCGCTCTGCGGGTCGTAGGCAATAGTGCTGTCACGCAAGCCGTGGCTATACACATCGGTGTGATAGTTGGTCAGTGCATCCTTGGCCGTGATTATTTTGGTGGAGACGGGATAACTGCCGTCCAGTTCCTCCACAATCTTATCCTGCAACGCACCGCCGCCGCTAAACTCGCTAGTGGTCCGCACCTTTTTGTCAGGGCTGTACTCTATGTACTGCGAACCCGTCACATTGCCATCGATATCATACTGTATGTACTGCTTCACCTCGTCCAGCTTGTCATCGTAGTTGATTTGCGTCTTGTTGGCCATTTTGCCATCTGCGTCATAATCATACTGCCAAAGCTTGCGCTGGGGGTTCTTCTTGTCGTACACGAAAGTGGAATGTCCCACCTTTTCGCCCGTAGTGGCAAACTGGGTGGTTTCGGTCAGATTGCCGTTCTCGTCGAACTTCATCACCTGGTCCCAATCTCCGTCGGCCCGATAAGGGTCGCCTTTCTCCACTTTGTCAAAGCGCTGAATCGCCACATACTGGTTCTCGGTGATTTGCTTCACCTTGCCCACCATGCAAAGATCAGAAAGGTCGCTCTTGTTCTTTCCGCACGAAGTCAGCAACAGCACGGCAGCCAGCAGCGGCAGCCATTTAGTTCTGCTCAGCATGTCCATCGATATCACTCTCCTCCTGTTTCTTTATCTCGTCCAGATTGACCTCATCCTTTTTGCCGACAAGGTCAAAATCCAATTGTTTCTTTGCCAAATCGGTCTTGGCCACTTTCACCACAACTTCCTCACCCAGCTGGAAGGTCTTGTGCGTACGCTCGCCTATCAGCCAGTAGTTCTTTTCATCGAATATATAGAAGTCATCGGTCAGTTGGCGTGTCGGCACCATACCCTCGCACTTGCTATCGGAGAGCTCCACATAGAGGCCCCACTCCTGAATGCCAGAGATGACACCAAGGAAAGACTCGCCAACCTTGTCGCCCATAAACTCTACCATCTTGTACTTGATGGAGGCACGTTCCGCATTGGCTGCCAGCTGCTCCTGAGCCGAGCTGTGCTCGCAAAGTTCGTCATACTTGGCGCGGTCGGCACTTGGCAGACCTGCCGCATAACGGTCCAGCAAACGGTGCACCATCATATCCGGATAACGGCGGATAGGAGAAGTGAAGTGGGTGTAATAGTCGAAGGCCAAACCGTAATGTCCCACGTTGGTGGTTGAGTAGATGGCTTTCTGCATGGAGCGGACCGCTATCGTCTCTATCAGGTTCTGTTCCTTTTTGCCCCTCACATCGCTCAGCAACTGATTGATGGATGAAGAAATCTCATGGCCCTTGCCTTCCGTCTTGATATGATAAGCAAAGCGGCCGATAAACTCAGCCAGCTGCGACAGCTTGTCGGGGTCCGGATTCTCATGAATACGATAGACGAATGTCTTGGCGTGCTCGTTCTCCTTCACCTTGCCTATATGGGTAGCGACGGTCTTGTTGGCCAGCAGCATGAATTCCTCAATCATCTTGTTGGCATCTTTCGATATTTTTGAATAGACGCGGATTGGCTTGCCTTTCTCGTCAAGGTCGAACTTGATTTCCTCCTTTTCAAATGCGATGGCACCATTCTCGAAACGGCGTTTGCGCAACAGTTTGGCCAGACGGTCCATTGCCAGTATCTCCTCGGCATAGTCGCCCTTCCCTGTCTCGATGCGCTCCTGCGCCTCCTCGTAGCAGAAACGGCGGTTGGAACGGATAAGGGCATGACAGATTTTATATTTGAGCATGTTGGCATTATCGTCCAATTCAAACAATACCGAATAGGTGAACTTGTCCTCGTCGGGACGGAGTGAGCACAACTCGTTGGAGATGCACTCAGGCAGCATAGGTATGGTACGGTCGACCAGATAGACAGAAGTGGCACGATTGACCGCCTCCTGGTCCATGATGTCTCCTTCCTTCACAAAATGGGTCACATCGGCAATGTGCACACCGATTTCCCAGTTTCCGTTGTCGAGTTTGCGGATGGAGAGGGCATCATCAAAGTCCTTGGCATCCTTAGGGTCTACCGTGAATGTGGTGTAAGGACGGTAATCAACCCTTTCGGCCAGGTCGGCAGCGGTCACCTCACCCGAGAGGGTGTTGGCATAGTCGGTTACCTCCTGAGGATAATCGTAAGGCAAACCGAACTCGGCCAAAATGGCGTTCATCTCGGTGTTGTTGTCACCAACCTCACCCAGCACATCAATCACCTCGCCATTTGGATTTTTATCGCGGTCGTTCCACCCTACCAGACGGACCAGCGCTTTTTGTCCGCTCTGTCCGTCCTTCAGTTTGTCGGCAGGGATGAATATGTCGTTAGGGCAGGCACGCTTGTCCACCTTCAGGAAAGCGAAACGGGGAGATACGTCAAGTATCCCCACAAAAGTCTCGCGACCACGTTTGTCAACAGACACCACCTGTCCGGCAGCCTGTCCATCTACTTTATAGTTGAATTTGCGAATGCGCACGGTGTCGCCCACCATGGCATGGTTCATATTCTCATCCGCAATGTATATCTCATCCGCACCATCCACATTCTCTGCACCCTCAGGCACCAGCACCACTTTTGCACGCGGACGGCGTGCCAGCGTGCCAGCCACCAGTTCCTGCTCTGGATTGAATTGGTATTTGCCAGGGACGGGGTTAAGAATGAACTTGTCGTGGACCAGATGCTCCAGCGTATCATCAATGCGTTCCTCGTCTTCGCGGCGGGCGGCACGGATGCCCTCACTCACCTGTCGGCGGTTGATTTCGGCATTGTCCTTGTTCTGCATAAAGAAGCGGATGACGCTGCATTCCAGCTCATTCTCGTCTTCAACGTGCACTGGGTTGGAATCGCGGCGCATAGGGCGCGCGCCGCCACCGAATCCGCCACGGCGGTCATCACGGCGACCGCCAAATCCGCCCTCGCGGTGTCCAAATCCACCCTCACGGCGGCCACCGCCGAAACCTCCTTCTCGGCGGTCGTCACGATGTCCGAAACCACCACGATGGTCATCACGGCGGCCAAATCCGCCTTCCCGACGGTCGTCGCTACGGCCTTCCTGATAACCTCTGTTCTCATTTCTTCCATTACGGCGGTCTCCGCCATTGTCTCTTCTGCCTTCGTTTCCTCTTCCAAATCCACCCCGGCCGTTGTCGTTGTCTCTCATTTTTATGTATTTTGCGAATTACGTTTAGGACTCCAGCCACGCCTTACATCGCTCACAAGGGGAGATAAAGACGGGGACGGCAGGGAACTCTCGTTTGGCGAATTTCCTCCTTCTCCTTGTTTATTTTTACAAAGGTAGAACAAGCCCTTTCCTTAAAACTTTCAAAGATAGAAATTTAGAGGATATAATGAAACTTTTTAGGCGGAAAATTTAATTTCAGTCTACCTTTGGCACAAAAAAAGCCTTCCGCACCCTATCGGTACGGAAGGCTGTATCAGCTGTCGGTGCGAGCCCTCAAGGAGCCACACCTATTAGTATTAATGATGGAACAGACGGACGCCATTGAACACCATGGCGATGCCGTACTTGTCACAAGTCTCTATAACATTATCATCACGGATGGAGCCACCAGGCTGGGCCACATACTTCACGCCACTCTTGTGGGCACGCTCAATGTTGTCGCCGAATGGGAAGAAGGCATCTGAGCCAAGTGCTACCCCATCCATCTTTTCCAGCCACGCTTTTTTCTCCTCACGTGTCAGCACTTCCGGCTTCTGGGTGAAGAACATCTGCCAAGTGCCGTCACGCAGCACATCATCATGGTCGTCAGAGATGTAAACATCAATGGTGTTGTCACGGTCGGCACGGCGGATACCCTCCTTGAATGGGAGATTCATCACCTTAGGATGCTGACGGAGGAACCAGATGTCGGCCTTGTTGCCTGCCAGACGGGTGCAATGGATACGGCTCTGCTGACCGGCACCAATGCCGATAGCCTGACCATCCTTGACATAGCAGACTGAATTGGACTGTGTATATTTGAGGGTGATGAGGGAAATGATGAGGTCACGCTCCGCATCCTTGCTCAAGCTCTTGATTTTGGTAGGGAAATTGGAGAAGAGAGAACTGTCAATCACCACATTGTTGCGTTTTTGCTCAAAGGTGATGCCAAATACCTGCTTGCGCTCCAATTCCTCAGGCACATAATCAGGGTCAATTTTGATGACATTGTAAGTGCCCTTGCGCTTGGTCTTGAGTATTTCAAGAGCCTTAGGGGTATAGTCGGGCGCGATAACGCCATCGGACACCTCACGGTGAATAAGATTGGCGGTCTCCTCGTCGCAGGTATCTGACAAGGCGATAAAGTCACCGTAAGACGACATACGGTCGGCACCACGCGCACGGGCATAGGCTGAAGCCATCGGCGACAACTTGACATCATCGACAAAATAAATCTTTTTGAGGGTATCGCTCAGTGGCAGGCCCACAGCAGCACCAGCAGGGCTGACGTGCTTGAACGAGGCGGCGGCAGGCAGACCCGTAGCCGCTTTCAACTCTTTAACCAACTGCCAACTGTTGAACGCATCAAGGAAATTGATATAGCCAGGACGGCCATTCAGCACCTCGATAGGAAGCTCACCCTCCGTCATATAGATACGGGAAGGTTTCTGGTTGGGATTGCAACCATACTTCAATTCCAATTCTTTCATAAATGCTATTTTGAATATGTTTTAATCAATAAAATGCGATATTCAGCTCCTTTTCTTCTGCAAAATTACATAATTGTTTGCAATAGTGAAAGAAAATATGCACTGACACGACGGGATTCATATTCCGAAATCGACGTGGCGGGCCGTCACTTCCTCATTGAGAAAGATGGCGGCAGACTGACGAAACTTATCGGGGCTCTCAGTGGTAAGGAACTCACAGCGACCATCTTGCGCCAGCCGTTGCTGTATATCGGCATGCCGTTGCAGATAGCATTGCAAACTGTCCGCCACGATGCCACCTTGCGCTATGATGCGAATCTGTGGTGGCATATACTGCCTGATTTTATCAATCAGCAACGGATAATGGGTACAGCCCAGCACCACAGTATCAATCAGCGGGTCGGCCGACAGAAGGGACTCTATATCCTTACGGACAAAATAATCAGCGCCAGGCGAAGCATACTCGTTATTTTCCACTATCGGGGCCCACATGGGGCAGGCATGGCCCGTGACCACCACATCGGGGAAGAGTTTGCGAAGTTCCAACGGATAAGACTGAGACTGGATGGTGCCCATGGTTCCTAAAATGCCCACATGGCGTGTCCGCGTGACGGCACCGATGCTTTCCACCGTAGGCCGGATAACCCCCAGAACTCTGAGCCCCGGCTCCCACTGAGGCAAATCTTGCCGCTGAATGGTGCGCAAGGCCTTGGCCGAGGCAGTATTGCATCCCAACACCACCAGCGGGCAACCAAGGTCGAAAAGATAACGGACCGACTGACGGGTGAACTGATAGACCACATCGAACGATCGGGATCCATAGGGCGCACGGGCATTATCGCCCAAATAGACATAGTCGTATTGAGGCAACACCCGACGCATATCTCGCAATATGGTCAGTCCGCCGTAACCAGAGTCAAAAACCCCTATCGGGCCTCTCTTGATTTGTTCCATTTCTGATTTTCTCTTTCTATGAAGTAAGAAAGCAAATGTAAGACAAATTACGCAAACTGTGTATCATTATTTGAATTATCCTTTCTCTATCGTCCAGTCGTCAATGTTCCTGGTCTCCTCGGCAAAGTTCACGCCGATGCGGAACACCTGCTGGGGACCGCCCAGATAGCTGTCGGCATAATGCTTGTCCGTTATCTGACGCATCGCCTTTTCGGCACTCTGGTTCAGCTTGAACTCCA
>CALMUD010000202.1 GCA_937872735.1 uncultured Bacteroidales bacterium | reverse complement strand
GAGAAAAGGGCTCTCTGCTGGATGTGTCATGGCTTAATAGAACTTGTGGAGAGGTGGCGGATAGCCTGTCGGAATCACCATTGGTCGAGTCAGATACCGAAATTTATGATAGTGAAGGAACCTTGTTGTTATCAGCGTTTGGAAAATCTTATCTTTCGGCCCTGATTGCGGAAATAACTTTTTATGTTCCTGAAAATCTTGCAACAGAAAGAGAGTTTTTGCAGAAAATAGATTTGCTGGATTTTCCAGGAGCCAGATCTCGTGAGAAAATAGGGGAGAATGATGTGTCGTTATGTTTGCCAAAACTGTTGAGAAGAGGAAAGGTAGCTTATCTGTTCAATAAGTATTCCCGTTCTCTGATGATAAGTGCTTTGCTGTTTTGCCATCACAATGATCAAAAGACAGTCAGAGAACTTGGAGAAAATATAGGAAATTGGATAAATACTTATATCGGCGATTCTCCAGAAAAAAGAGCGGAGGAATTGACAAAAACCAATGGCATATCGCCATTCTTCTTTATTGCAACAAAGTTCAATGAGGATTTGGTAAGGATAAAAACGGATAAACCCGATACAGTGGAATTATTGACCAATCATTGGAAGCGTTTTTCTGCTGTTATTCCTGAATTGGTTGACCCTGCATCGTGGCTTGAAAAATGGACCTCCTCTAATGGCCAAACTTCAGCTTTCAAAAATATTTATTTGCTTAGAGATTTTTATTGGTCTTGCAAAAAAGGTCTTTTTGAAGGTTATAAAGATGGCTTGGAAAAACATGAAGAGACTGCGCTTTGCGTGGATTCTGATTACCCTCGATACATGGATGATTTAAAGTCCAGTTTCTTTTCTAATGATTTCGTAAAAAGTCATTTCGCAAATTTGGAGAATGCTTGGAAAAGTGTAACTCTTCCTAATAATGATGGCTCGAAAGTCATAATTGAAAACCTGAATTCTATTGCAGGTGTACTTGACGATGCAAGAAATCAAAAATCATTGGTGGCATTGCGCGAAATCAAGAAAAATCTGAAGAGTAAATTGTTCCAATTTTTTGAGCCAGAAGATCAGGTTGCAAAGAACGAAAGAGTTCGGACTATATCAGGAGACATGCGTTCTTTCAGTATTTCTGTTACTGAAAATCCTGCTGCTTTTGGCAATGTTATTGATAGTTTAATGGTCAACTCTGAGGATTTCCGTTCTGTTGTCTATGATATTCTTGTCCGACACACCGAAACTCCTCATGATTATTCTGAGGTGAATACGCTCAGAGTACTGGCTGATATAAATATCAAAGATTCGGAAGAAACTAACATCCAACGCCTTTGTAACTATTTTCGATGTCAGGATAGGGATGAATTAAATGCAAGACTTAAAGCAAAGGATATTTCTTTGAATGATATTCTTTCTGATAATACAGAAAGACCAACGACCGAGGCGGAATTGGTGGCGTGTCGTCTTTTTGATTGTTGGGCTCTTCATTTGGCCAATCAGGAGTCTTGTCTGCAAGATGTCTTGCATCCACAACAACTTGTTTTTATGCTGACAGCTCTTTTTAAGAAACTGAATGTGATTCAGCTTGTAAAAGAAAAGGTTAATCATTATATAAAATTGTTTGCCAACCAGCAGGAGAGCCGGGATAATAATTTACCCAATATGATTGCAGATTATGCGGCATTGACCTTTAATAACTTTGTAAGTAATGTTGGGGTTACCTATCTTTCAGATTCTGACATTCTGGATGTCAAGCAAAAGGCGGAGACTTGTGGACTTTGTGTGGACGATTTTACAAATCTCAAGCAGGAACGTGAGCCTCAATCATTGGCCGATGCTTTGGCAGCTCAGGAAAAATCGTCAGAATTGGTAAAAGAAAATAAGATAGATAAGGACGTTCTGCAGCAGTTGCCATGGTGGAACAACTATATGAGGTGGATTAATTTATTGGATATAGGGCTCCTTTTCACTAGCGACATTTCTCATTGTGATCCCAAGGCTAATGCAGACCTGAAAGTGCTCCTCGATGAATGTGACCCTCTTTACGCTTAAAAAAACATACAATGCCAGAAAATTTATACGGAAAAAATAAACTCTGTTATACAGAAATATCAGATTTTACCGATTACCAAGGAATCGGTAGAGATCCTCTTTATAAGAGATTTGATAGTGTGCTGGGGGTTGTAAAGCAATCTGTAGATTCTCAGTTTTGGCATTTTCTTGCAGAACCCGTTTATTTGGAAGATGAGGATCAAATACTTTGGTATATAGATAAGTGGACCGAAAGCCCCGTCCGTTTTTCTGATCTTTCGTTAGAAGAAAAAGAGATTTATGCAGTGATTCGTAAAAACACTGTTTCCTCTTTCCTCCAAGCATTGGATGGACTGAAAGGTGAGGATCGACAAATCCTGCAGGCTGCTATTAAATATATAGATGACGATAATTTTATATATTGTTGCGATAATAAGGTTTTTGTGATAGCTTGGGGCATGACTCCAGACTTGAATAAGCATAATGTCGTTGGGTCTATTGTTCATGATTTCCATTTTTCCAGGACGTGCAGATTGACTTTTGACGCTGGACAGTTTGGTGATCTTGCCTCTAAGTCGGACTCCTTTATATGCCGTCCTGCTGAATCGGAACTGACAGCTGCTGATGAACCCAGAATCAGTCCTCATGAGGGATATCAGTTTACGGGTTGGCAACCGCCGGTAGCAGGTCATAAGGTCTCAGGAAGTTCTGTTTTCCATGCAACCTATCAATCAGTAGCGCAACCTCATTTCGCAGAAGAAACGCCTCCGATAGCTCCACCTGAGGAGAAGAAAGTCCATGTCAATTTTGTTACTGATGGCAAGGGGTATCTTGAAGGGACAACAGAACTGGATTGTGTCAAGGGATATGTATTGTCAGCAGAGCAAGTGCCTTTGGCTTATGCTAATCCTGGAAATGTGTTTGTGGGATGGGCTCCGTCTTTGTCTCAGCCGATTACGGAAGATACCACGTTTACGGCCTATTTCACCACACCTGTAGTCGTGCCTGTCCAGACGCCATCGAAACCCAAATTGAGGGTCGACTTCTCGGGGGGTGAACATGGCCAGTTAAAAGGAAATCAGTCCTTGCTATGTTCCTTCGGCCATTGTCTGACTGATGGTGAAATACCTGAAGTGATAGCTGATGAGGAATATGAATTTACGGGGTGGACTCCTTCTGTTGATGCTCCGATAGAGGAGGATACATTATTTACTGCCACCTATAAGGAAAGTGATAAAATTTGTCGGTTCCAATCGGAAAAAGGAGGATTGCTGAATGGTTCGTCTTTGGTTGAGTTGCATAAGGCTCCAGGTTCTAAAATTGTAGAGGAGGATATTCCTCAGCCGTCTCCTGATAAGGGATACCGGTTCGCCGGATGGAATGAATCCCCATTGGGGACTGTAATGGATTCTGACCATTCATTTGTAGCTGGCTTTGAGCAGTTGCCTTGGTGGCGGCGCTTATGGTATTGGTTTAGAGATGGGGGCTGCTTGCGGTGGTTGTTGGGACTACTGCTTTTACTGCTTTTGCTGTTTCTGCTGGCATGGTTGCTACATGGGTGTTCTTCCTGCTCAACCTCTTCTTCTGATTATTTGACTCCAGTTACTGAAACACCTGTGGATAGCGCCCGTTCTGATACGGCAGCAGCCGATAGTTCAGCCGTTGACAGTTCTTTGGTTGATAGCGCATCGGTTAGTAGTAATGGCACGGGGGGAGATAATACGGATGGTGCAAATCCGTCTCCTATAGCAGGGCCTAATGGTGACTTGCCAAATTCAGGAGTGGTGGCTCCTATCGAGGGTGCTCCTATTGTGGTGAATCCGTCAGAACCTCATGGCCCTAAAATCATATCCAATCGGCTCAATATCTATTTTAACGACGGAAAGGTGAACCTGAGCCAGTGGAACAAGGATTTCAAAAAACAATATCCAGGTAAGGATTTTCAGGTGATTGGATGTGACCCTAATGTACCATGCTTGCAGATAAAAATACCGGAATCGGATAGGGATCGGGTAAGAAAAGAGATAAATGGTAAAATGTCCCGTTATCGTTTCGTTGTTGTTGACGAATCGGTTGTCAACAGAGATGCGATGGTAAGCCCGATGTCAGCAACGCAGCCTGGATGGCATTTGCAGGCAATCAACGCAACTGGGGCCTGGGCTATTACTAAAGGAGCTTCAAATGTCATAGTCGCTGTCGTTGACGATGGGTTTGACCTTTCTCATCCCATGCTCAAGGGGAAAGCGGTATGTCCTTATAACGTATTTACCCAAAATTCCAAACTCACGAGTGGTACTGGTCACGGCACCCACGTGGCAGCCTTGGCTGTAGGTTCACAAATGTATCTTAAACAAGGGGCATCGGGTATTGCTCCCAATTGTAAGCTCATGCCTATCCAAGTGTTCGACGGGGATGTGTGTACATTCTCTTCAATGACTTCTGGTCTCTTTTATGCGATGCATCATGGGGCTGATGTCGTGAATCTCTCTTTGGGAACTCCTTTTTATGGAGCTTCGGCACTTTCTGCCAGTCAACAGAAGAATTTTGCCCAGCATCATTTGAAAAATGAGGAGTCGGTGTTGAAAAGAATTTTTGACATTGCAAGGCAGAAGAATGTGATACTGGTATTTGCTGCGGGCAATGATAACGTGTTGGCTTGTATGAATCCGCAAAACAGATTTGTGAATGCCACCGTCAATGTTGCGGCAGTGATGCCGGGTATCAGGCGTACCGCTTTTACTGATTATGGATTGGGAGCCAATGTATCCGCTCCTGGTCAAGCCGTTTATAGCGCTTGGCCAGGCAATGGCCTTAAGGTGGAAGATGGAACCAGCATGGCAGCTCCTATCGTTTCTGGCACTATCGCTTTGATGCGTAGCCTGAACAAAAATTTGACAGTACAGCAGGTATTGACGGTTCTGAGAAAATCAGGACGGAATGCAGGGCCTGATATTCCCGTACTGATTCAGGCTGATAAGGCTCTTTCTCTTCTGAAAAAGGGCAAGACCAAATGATTTGAATTTTTTAAGTGAATGAAAAATAGAACAGTATGGAGTTTAATGAAAAACTGAAATTTTCGTGGGGACATATCATCGCTTTTCTGGCTTTGATATTTATCTTTTATGCCTCTCTGTCAGGTATGGTTTTTATAAACGGGGGTAATCTGGAAAATCCAGTCTCTTGGATTGTGACGATTGTTATTGTGGTGGTCCTTTTTATTTGGTTTTTTTGCGCGCAGCAATGCAAGGGCTCTGATCATCATTTCGATAAAAGAATCAAGTATGAGCGTTTCTTTGTATATTCTTCTCCCCTCGTCTTTTTGTTGTGTATGCTTCCCTATTATCATTTTTGCGCAGTGCATCAGCAGGATGAGGAAATTTGCAAGATTTTCAACTCCTCATTGGACTCGTCAAGAACCATGTTCTCCGATTATGACCGCTATGCGGAGCAGCGTATAAACCAATATAGAGGAGGCGAATTGGCTGGTAGTTTGGTAAGTGCCTCTGGCAATAAAAATGTCAGCCTTAGTGCCAACCGGAAAACTTCGGATTCACGGGGCATAAAGAGGTTGCAGAAAGATTGCATGGTGCGCACGCTGGAGCTCAAACTGAAGCCAGATGCTTATTGCAAATTGGAACAAAAAGCAACTCGCTGGCTGGATTCTACCGCCTCAAAGGGGGCCTCCACCTATAATATCTTTTTAATGGGCAATATGGAACTGATAAGGGAAACGGTGGCCCAATGGCAGAACACACTGTGGGAGCTGTCGGAGGGAAACTTGAGCAATGAGGATACTTCAGTCTCTGCTTTTAGTCCAAAAACGGATAACACGATTGCCAAAATGGATGAATTGCCCGCTAAATACAAATGGGATTTTCCCAATTTTCCTGGTATATTGTCCGTTCTGTTGTCTGTCTTTCTTTATTTTTGTCTTCTGTTTCCTTTCTTTTTGCAGGAACGCAACTCAAAAAATCTCAACAGATTAAGAGGTGAAAAGGAAAGAGCTGAAGATGAGGGTGTCTTATATATGAATTTTGATGAGACTTCCCCAGCCTCCTCTGGTACAAATTCTGATGCCGCAGAGCCCCCGTATAAGGGAGAAAAGGAAGAAACAGAAGAACTGGATTTTTTTAATGAAACACACGCTGTCTCCTCCGGGGCTGCAAAGTCTGATGCGGCTGGAAACCAGGAAAAAGGAGGACAACCGGGTAAAAAGAATCCTGATGAAAATGATTTTATTGAATTTTGATAAAAATTAAAATATGAATATGCCTACTAAACAAACAATAATAGACAATATTGACAGTTATACGCCAGAAAATCTTGTCGACTTTATCCAGAAGGACATTATTGCTTATTCTGATATAATAAATGAGCCAAACTGTTCTCACACTGTTAGAGAATCAGTGAAGGACTTGCTCGAAAAAGCCGAGGCTGAGGAGATCGGAAGAGCACACGTCTGAA
>CALMUD010000201.1 GCA_937872735.1 uncultured Bacteroidales bacterium | reverse complement strand
GTCAGGGTGATGCGTACTACTCTTGCTGTTTCCACTACGGGCGTGGCGGGACCCACAGGCGGGACTCCCGAAAATCCAGTCGGTACCGTCTGGATGGCAGCTTCCGATGGCTTGCATACCATTTCAAATTGTTGTCATTTTGAGGGCACTAGAGCTCAAATAATAGAAAAAGCGACAGAAACTGCATTTTTTCTTTTGCTCAAACTTGTTGGAAAATAAAAAATATCTTATTAACTTTGCGCCCGATACCCGATTTAAGGAAGATGCGCCATAAATCGCTATCCATTAAGTGAATGACGATATTAGAATTGCGGCCATCCACAATCAAAGTAGCATTGGCTGTTACGCTGCTTTCCGCACAGATAGCTGGAAGAGCCAATACTCCTGCAATTCTTGTTGATTATTTGAGAATAACAATAAAAGATTACATAAAATGTCTAAGATTTGTCAAATTACAGGTAAGACAGCGCAGCACGGCAACAATGTCTCACATGCAAAAAACAGAGTAAAGAGATTGTTCAACGTCAATCTGCAGAACAAAAAGTTCTTCTGGCCTGAGCAGGATTGCTGGATCGATTTGAAGGTTTCTGCAAAGGGTATCCGTACCATCAACAAGAAAGGTATCAATGCTGCCCTTATTCAGGCTGCTAAAAAAGGTCGTATCTAATAAATAGTTAACAAAATGGCTAAGAAAAGTAAAGAGAATAGAGTTCAGGTGATTCTTGAATGCACCGAGATGAAGGAAAGCGGTATGCCTGGTACTTCTCGTTATATCACTACCAAGAACAGAAAAAATACTCCTGACAGATTGGAACTGAAGAAGTACAACCCAATCTTGAAGAGATACACTATTCACAAGGAAATCAAGTAATAATACGTTTTAGAATATGGCAAAGAAAGTAGTCGCAACCCTCCAGAAAGGTGAGGGACGTGCATTCTCTAAGGTTATCAAGATGGTTAAGTCGCCTAAGACTGGTGCTTACTACTTTGATGAGAGAATCGTTAAGAACGAAGAGGTAAAGGATTACTTGGCTAAGTAATCGCCCGATTGATATATTTCAATTCTTGAAATTTAAGGCTGTCGATTTCTTTATCGACAGCCTTTTTTGTTATCTTTCCCTGTTCTTTAATCAAAAATAAATCCATGAATAAAATATTGTGTCGTCTCCGGTCAGGATTGCCTCTTTTTATTATGAGTGTACGCTCTTTTCCCATTGAGGCGTTGATGGGAATCTCCTTTATGATAATCCTTATTGTCGCTGATCTGTTTGAAGATGCCTTGTCTCACGAATTTTGCTGGTCGCTATTTTTCACGTCCGCTTTCTCTCCTCTGTTCTTCGTGCTGACATTCACTTTACATTATTGGAGTAGCCGGTTGCATAGCGGCAGCCGGTTGCAGTGGACGTTTCGGGTTGCTTATTATCTTTCTTATTTTATTTACCTTCCGTTTCTTCTGTTCTTCAATTTTGACGCGTATGTCACTACGTTCAACTATTCTTATATGTTGCTGCTGTCCTTCTTCTTGCTTTTGTCTTGCCGTTGGCCCGTCGACAATCGGCAGTTTGTGGGCAATATGCTGGGCTTGTTGGGTGATATCTTTCGGTCGGCCTTGGTGTCGGGCTTGCTGTTGCTGGCTCTTGATGCTATTCTGGGGTCTGTCATTTATCTGTTCGGATTGGAAACAGTCTCGTCAATTCATCGTCTGATTGTTTATCCAGATGTCTTTATTGTTTTTGTACTTTTTCCTCTTCTGTTCTGTTTTTTCAGAGCGAGGACTGACGAGTCATCGGAAATCCATTTTCCGCCACTTGTCGACAATATCTTGTACTATGTCTTGTGTCCTTCGGTAGTTATCTATACGGTGTTGTTGTATGCATATTCGGCCAAAGTACTGTTTCTGTGGAATTTACCGAAAGGCTGTGTAGCCTATCTTGTTTTTGTTTTCGTCCTGATTTCTTTCTTTTGTTATGTGCTGCATCCGTTTATGCGTCATCGTCTTTATGACAAGTTCTTTTCCTTATTCTCCTTTATTGTCATTCCTCCTATGACTCTTTATTATGTAGGTACCCTGCGCCGCATAACGGATTATGGATTTACGGAGTCGCGCATTTATTTGCTGCTGTTTGGTGTGCTGATTACATTGTTTCTGATTATGTTATGCATAAATCGTCTGCGCAGCTACTTGATAATGACAGTGATGGCATCAGTTGCCGTGTTCGTGCTTACTTACATACCTGGCCTCTCAGCCAAAAGTCTGGGAGTGCGTTCTCAGAAACATATATTTGACACCTATGTGCTGAAGTATAATTTGATGAACGCCAAGACGCATAAAATGAAAATTTTTGAAGGTGTGTCTTATGATGTTTCTGTGCAGGGTACTTCTGATAAATATGTTTTTCCCGAAGCGCTCCGTAGGGATATGGATGCCCGGAAGGCGATGGCTTCTTCTTACTACTATATGAGTACGACAATAGGCGATGATTCTTTGCGCTCCATTTATGGACCTATGCCCAAGTTACTTACCGGAATATACGGTGATGTTGATGATGATAAGGTTGATAATAATGATGAATTCAACATCTTCTTGCGGGGTATCTCCTGTGTCAATACGGCAGGTTACCCTTATTTGTTGCAGTCGGATGCCAGTGATGTGTGTCAGGTGCAAGAACAGGCAAATGGAGACCCGTACCTTTCGGTGAAGTGTGGAAATGCCGATTTGAATGTGAATCTCAAGGATTGGTCGAGGCAGCATCAGTCGGCAATAAAGTCCGCTCTGTCGGGGCATGTTGTAACTCCAGACTCTTTTGTTATCCGGAACAAGGATGTGATGGCTGTTCTGCGTTCTTTTTCCGTAGAACGGGATGCTAATGGATTTTTCTTTCTTTCGGATGCTGATGCAATGGTATGTCTCCGTTTATCACCAGCTGTATCTCCTGCCAGATGGGCCTCGGAGGATAATTAATGAAGACTGTTGCTGGCTTTGATTGCGGATTGTATTCTGTGGTAGTTTTTGTCTTCCATATCCAGCAGCAACTTTTTTGCCTCCATTCCGCCTCTGTATCCTCCCGCGTTGGGGGTGCTGCCTATCACACGGTGACATGGAGTAAAGATAGAAATGGCGTTGGCACCGATGGCATTGGCTACGGCCCTTGCCGATTTGTAACAACCCAGTTGTCGTGCCATCTCTCCATACGATAGGGTATATCCATAACGGATAGTCAACAGTTCGTTCCATACTATCTTTTGAAATTCGGTGCCGATGAATAACAGCGGAATGTCGAACTGAAAGCGGTTGCCCGAAAAGTATTCTTCAAGTTCCGTTATGGCTTTTTCTGTGATGGGGCTGCTGCCTTCAGCCATTTCTGTATTCAGTCCTTTTTTTATCCGATTGTCAACACGATCTCTTCCTCTTCCATATTCCCAGTCGCATAGGCAAAGATGGTCGCCGTAAGAACCGATTATCATATTTCCGGCGGGTGTGGGGTGGTGGCAGATACAAATCACATTGTTTGCTGTCATATTCATCAAAATGTTTTATTTGTACTTAAACACAAAAGAGGCTGCATCAATGGTGACGCAACCTCTTCTATATGGTGACTGGAAAGTTTATACCAGATAATTCTCGCTGATTGACTGATCCTGATAGACACGACGAATAGTGTCGGCAAACAAGTCGGCAACGGAAATGACGTGTGCCTTTTTGCATGGTTTGGAGAATGGGATAGAGTCGGTGAAATAAATTTCTGCCAAACTGGAATCCTCCACACGCTGGCTTGCTGGGTCAGACATGACTGGGTGGGTGACGACGGCCCGAACTGAAGCTGCGCCCGCATTGCTCATCAAGTCAGCGGCTTTTGTCAGGGTACCGGCTGTGTCGACCATATCATCAAGGATGATGACATTGCGGCCTTTCACATCGCCAATGACTGTCATTTCGCTCACCACGTTGGCCTTCTCACGGCTCTTGTGGCAGAGTACCATTGGACAGCCCAAGTATTTGGCATAAGCGTTGGCGCGTTTTGAACCACCTACGTCAGGAGAAGCAACGGTCAGAGCCTCCATTTTCAGATTGTTCTGGATGTAAGGAATGAAAACCGATGAAGAATAAAGATGATCGACGGGAACATTAAAGAATCCCTGAATCTGGTCGGCGTGCAAGTCCATGGTAATCAACCGGTCGATGCCCGCTGTGCTCAGCATATCGGCCACCAGCTTGGCACCGATGGCAACACGGGGTTTATCTTTGCGGTCCTGGCGGGCCCATCCGAAATAAGGCATCACTGCTATGATTTTATAGGCTGATGCTCTCTTGGCAGCATCAATCATCAGCAATAATTCCATTAAGTTATCTGCATTGGGGAATGTAGATTGAACTAAGAATACATAGCATCCACGGATGGACTCCTCGTATGTTACACCGAATTCGCCATCTGCAAATTTCTGTACCTTCAATTTTCCAAGGGAACAGCCCAGGCTGTCACAAATCTTTTCTGCCAAATACCGTGTTGCGGTACCGGCAAAAACCTTGAAAGGACGGTTGTTTTCCATTTTTTTGTAAGTTGTGTTGCAGAATTTTGTTTGTTTGCGCAAAGTTACAATATTTTACATTGAAACGGAAACCTATTATAAAAGAACTTTTGAGGAATTATCTTTACCTTTGTGTCTGGATTCTCATTTTTTGCGGGGCTGGGCCCGTCGGTTTTTCCCTGTTTTATTACTGATTATATTTTTGACATGATATATCCTGCTAACATAGAGAGTAAAATCGGGTTTGACAAAATTCGCACGTTGCTGAAATCCAACTGCTTGTCGACTCTTGGAATGAAGAAAGTGGATGAAATGTGTTTTTCGGCGCAGTTTGACGAGGTGACGGAGTGGGAGAACCAGACCAGCGAGTTCGTCCGCATATTGCAGGAAGAGGATGATTTCCCTGTAAGTTATTATTTTGACTTGAGTGAATGTCTGCACCGCATAGCGGTGGTGGGGACTTTTTTGGAAGTTCAGGAAATTTTTGACCTTCGGCGCTGCATGGATACGCTGGGGCAGATTGTCGCCTTCTTCAGTCGGAAAGAGGAGAAAGATTATTATTATCTCAAACAGCTGGCAACTGATATTTTCGTGTTTCCCGAACTGATTAAGACAATTGACCGTATCGTGGACAAGTTTGGCAAGATAAAGGATTCAGCATCTCCCGAATTGGCTCAGATAAGGACGAACATTGCCACCACCGAGAGTGGCATATCGCGCAGCTTGAATGCTATTTTGCGTCAAGCCAAGGCCGACGGCTATGTGGATAGCGATGTCGCCCCTTCGGTGCGTGATGGCCGTCTGGTTATTCCAGTTTCGCCTGCCTATAAACGCCGTATCAGCGGCATTGTGCATGATGAATCGGCGTCGGGCAAGACTGTTTTTATTGAACCAGAGGCGGTGGTGGAGGCCAACAACCGCATCCGCGAATTGCAGGCTGACGAGAATAGGGAGGTTATACGCATACTTACCGAACTGACTTCCGAAATTCGTCCGAGGGTGCCCGAACTGGAATTTTCGTTTGACTTTATGGCGCAAATTGACTTTATCAGAGCCAAGGCACAATTTGCCACAATCACCAATTCCACTCTTACCCAGATGGACAACCAACCTGAGTTGGATTGGTTTAATGCCGTGCATCCGTTGCTATTCCTCTCCCATCAGAAGCAAGGAAAAACGGTGGTCCCACTGTCCATCTCTCTTAATACGGATAATCGCATACTGATGATTTCGGGACCTAATGCTGGTGGAAAATCGGTCTGCCTCAAATCGGTGGGTCTCTTGCAATATATGTTTCAGTGTGGCATGCTGATGCCGATGAACGATAATAGCCGTTTGGGGTTCTTCGACAATCTCTTTATAGATATAGGTGATGAGCAGTCCATTGAGGATGACCTCAGCACCTACAGCTCACACCTTACTAATATGAAATATTTTGTGCGTAACTGTAACGAGCGTACGCTGATATTGATTGATGAGTTTGGTGGAGGCACTGAGCCTCAGATAGGCGGAGCCATAGCGGAGGCCTTGCTGTCGCAATTTAACGCCCAGCGCGCTTTCGGCGTCATTACCACCCATTACAACAATCTGAAGAATTTTGCTTCTGATACGGAGGGCATTATAAATGGTGCCATGCTATACGACCGACATCTGATGCAACCCCTCTTCAAACTGGAAATCGGGCAGCCAGGTAGCTCCTTTGCCGTAGATATAGCTCGCAAAATAGGTCTGCCCGACGAGGTGATAAAAAAAGCCGAGGAAATTGTAGGGTCCGATTATGTGAATATGGACAAATATTTGCAGGATGTGGTGCGCGATAAGCGTTATTGGGAAGGCAAACGGCAGAATATCCGATTGAAATCCAAACATATAGAAGAATTGGAAGCCAAGTACGAAGCAGATTTGGCCGCACTGAACGAAGAAAGGAAAGCAGTGCTCCGACAGTCGAAGGAGGAGGCAAAACAAATTGTGCATCAGGCCAATGCGGTGATTGAAAATACGGTGCGGAAAATCAAGGAGGCTCAGGCTGAAAAGGAAAAGACGCGCGAGGTCCGCAAGGAGGTTGACGAGTTTAAACAGAAGTTGGAGCAGGAAAAGGAAGATTCGGTTATTGACCGTAAGATTGAAAAACTGAGGAACCGGGAACAGCATCGCAAACAGTCAGCGGGTGCGGTGACCTTGGCTCCCGTGCAGGAAAAACCATTGTCGGTGGGCGATAACGTGAGAATTAAAGGTCAGCAGAATTCGGGAAAACTGGTGTCGATGCAGGGTAATAATGCGGTTGTCCTGTTTGGACTGCTCAAGACGAATGTGAAGGTGGATAATCTGGAACGCGTCTCCAATGGGCAGGTCAAACGGGAACAGAAAGCCCGCACCCAGGTTGTGCTCGACAATACCACTGAGCAGTTGAGGCAGCGTTCTCTCAATTTTAAGCGCGAAATTGATGTGAGAGGCATGAGGGGAGATGAGGCGTTGCAAGCGGTACAATACTTTATAGATGATGCCATGATGCTTGGGGTGGGGCAGGTCCGCATCCTCCATGGCACAGGCACGGGCATATTGCGCCAGCTCATCCGCGAGTATTTGGAGGGGGTGAATGGAGTCCACGATTTTCGGGATGAACATGTGCAACTGGGAGGCGCCGGTATAACGGTGGTCGATTTTGACTGAGAAATCAGGCTGTATCCCGTTTTTCTTGAAAAAAGTTAGAAAAGGCAAATCGCTGATTTTAAGTCAAGTTTTACCATTTTGACCGTTTTCCCGAAAAAAACTTTAAAAATAATCGTGAAAAGATTTGGTGGGGAAGGATAAACGTCCTATCTTTGCAAACGCTTTCGGGAAGTAAAAACCTGGAAGGCCCGGGCAAGCGA
>CALMUD010000200.1 GCA_937872735.1 uncultured Bacteroidales bacterium | reverse complement strand
CAAGAATCCGTATTCCGATTCTATTAACCCCAGTTTTTCTATGGCATCCCGTTTTTCCTCTTTGGTGTTGTATTTATACCAAAAAATCAAATAAGTTTCTGGCGGATTATTGGAATATTCATTTTCTATAACTGTAAAGAGGTCGAATAGTTCTTGGAATTCACCTTTGTACGCTATTATTTTCAAGGATTTCAGGATATGCCATTCTTCGGGCAGTCCATCATAATATTTGGTGACGGGTTCATTTGAAATGATAATATAAGCGGATAGGGAACCATCATAGTTCTCTTTTGCAAAACTATAAGCGCAGTTTATATGGTCTGGAATGTAGCCTAAAATGGAATTGACATCTTTTCTTTTAAGTCTTCTATATACAAATCCAGTGTGGGGACTATACCTTTTGCGAATCTCATTTCCTAAATCCTCCATCCAGTTATCGGCATCCGTTATTGAAAACACTGCATATTGATTCTTGCTTAACAAAACCCAAATGGGAGTGAATTTTCCATATTTTGAAAAGAAAAAATAATAATTGCATTTTGGCATAAACACCGAAAAACCGAATATCTGGAGTATGGAAATCAGTTCTATTCCCTCTTCATTATCATGTATTCCTAAATATTTCATATATACAAATATAGGACTATTTATTGTGAAATGCAATAAATGATGGATGAAATTTTCACCTTTAAATTTCTGTTTCCGAAAAAATATCAGTTTTCAGTTGCAGCTGTAAAATCAAAAATCGGCATTACAAGACCTCTAGCGTCAATCTGATTTGAGCGAGATGGAAGAACGGGAAATCGGAAAACTGTACGAACATTCCTATTTGTTATAGAGCGTAATGTCAATCTTCCTATTATCGTAATATTTTTTGTATCTTTGTATCCAATAATCAATCGGTTGGCGTATGGGCTTATTTGATATTTTCTCCAAAAATAAACAGGAAGACCTTGACAAAGGTCTGGAAAAGACAAAAACGGGATTTTTTGACAAGCTGAAACGCGCAGTGGCGGGCAAGTCGAAGGTGGACGATGATGTGCTTGACAACCTGGAGGAGGTGCTCATTACCTCAGATGTGGGAGTGGATACAACGCTGAAGATAATAGAGCGCATACAAGCCCGAGTGGCCCGAGACAAATATGTGGACACCGCCGAGCTGAACAGTATTCTGAAGGAGGAAATCGCCTCCCTGCTGGAGGAGAACAATACCGCCGATGGTTCCAGTTTCGATTTGCCCAAGTCGGACAACCCGTACGTGATTTTGGTGGTGGGTGTCAATGGAGTGGGCAAGACTACAACCATTGGCAAATTGGCCTATCAGTTCAAAAAAGCGGGCAAAAAGGTTTATCTGGGTGCCGCCGATACCTTCCGTGCCGCTGCTGTTGACCAGCTGGTTATCTGGGGCGAACGGGTAGGTTGCCCTGTGGTGAAGCAGAATATGGGTTCAGACCCCGCCTCGGTGGCGTTTGACACCCTCTCGTCGGCCAAAGCCAACGGAGCCGATGTGGTGCTGATTGACACTGCAGGACGATTGCACAACAAGGTGAACCTGATGAATGAGCTGACCAAGATAAAGGAGGTGATGAAGAAAGTGGTGCCCGATGCTCCACATGAGGTGTTGCTGGTGCTTGACGGCTCAACTGGGCAGAATGCCTACGAGCAGGCCAAACAATTCTCCAAAGCCACTGATGTGTCATCGCTTGCCATCACCAAACTGGATGGTACCGCCAAGGGGGGCGTGGTTATCGGTATCTCCGACCAATTCAAAATCCCGGTCAAATATATCGGGGTGGGCGAAGGTATTGACAATCTACAACTCTTCAACAAACGTGAATTTGTGGAGTCGCTTTTCAAATAAGGCAATTCCCTATTTATAACTTAATTAAGAAAAACCTCTGCTTTCCGCTGTGCGAAAGGTAGAGGCTTCTTTTTCAAAAAAATGAAAAACAGCAACGTAGTAAACATAGTTACCTTGGGATGCTCCAAAAATCTGGTCGACTCGGAACAGCTGAGCCGACAGCTTTCGGCCAATGGCTACAAGATGAAGTATGACTCTGACGACCCGGAGGGAGGTATTGTCATCATCAACACTTGCGGATTTATTGGCGATGCCAAAGAGGAGTCCATCAATACCATTCTCGACTTTGGTGCCCTGCGCAAGAAACACAAAATAAGCAAACTGCTGGTGATGGGCTGTCTGTCAGAACGCTACAAGGCTGACTTGATGAAAGAAATACCAGAGGTGGACAAGTTTTATGGCAAGTTCAACTGGAAGGAGATACTCACCGACCTGGGCAAAAGCTACGATTCCAAACTGGCTTTGCAGCGAGACCTGACCACTCCCCACCACTATGCTTATCTGAAGATTGCCGAAGGCTGCAACCGCCATTGCTCCTATTGCGCCATTCCCATCATCACCGGCCCTTATGTGTCGCGTCCCATTGACGAGATAGTGGAGGAGGTACAGATGCTGGTGGCTCAGGGTGTTAAGGAATTTCAGGTGATAGCGCAGGACCTCTCCTACTACGGTGTGGACCTTTATGGCGAGATGAGGCTGGCCGAGCTGGTGAGCCGCATATCGGATGTGCCGGGAGTGGAGTGGATCAGACTGCATTATGCCTATCCTGCCCAGTTCCCGTTTGACGTGCTGAAGGTGATGCGCGAGCGCGACAATGTATGCAAGTATCTGGATATTGCCTTGCAGCATATCAGCGACAATATGCTGAGCCTGATGCGGCGGCACGTTACCAAACAGGATACCTACGACCTGGTGACCCGTCTGCGTGACGAGGTGCCGGGCTTGCACATCCGCACCACGCTGCTGGTAGGCCATCCGGGCGAGACGGACGACGACTTTGAGCAACTGATGGATTTTGTGCGCTGGGCCAAGTTTGAGCGGATGGGCGCGTTCCCTTACTCTGATG
Organism: uncultured Bacteroidales bacterium; assembly: GCA_937872735.1. Lineage (GTDB taxonomy): Bacteria > Bacteroidota > Bacteroidia > Bacteroidales > Paludibacteraceae > Physcocola. The sequence goes on along the minus strand of CALMUD010000200.1, from coordinate 15,356 downwards.
AGGACGGCACCTTTGCCAATCTCCACTACAAGGATGATATCCCTTTTGAGGTGAAACAGGAACGGGTGGACCGTTTGATGGCCTTGCAGCAGAAAATATCGGGAGAACTGAGTGAGCAGAAAGTGGGCAAGACCATGAAGGTGATTGTAGACCGTGAGGAGAGTGAATACTATGTGGGACGTACCGAATTTGACTCGCCTGAAGTGGACCCCGAGGTGCTGATAGCCAAGGATAAACTGCTGAACATTGGCCAATTCTATCAGGCAGCCATCACCGGTGCCGAGGAGTTTGACCTGTATGCCAAAGTGCTTTGAGCCAGGAGAAACGACAGAATAATAAAAAACCAATAAATATCAACAATCATGTTTTCAGGAATTGTAGAAGCTACCGCAACGGTGCTTAAATTGAGGAAAACGGGTGAGAATCTGGACATCACACTGATGAGCCCTCTTGCCAGAGAACTGAATATAGACCAGAGTGTGTCGCACAACGGGGTCTGCCTTACTGTGGTGGGGCGTGACTACCGCACCTATACGGTGACTGCCGTCAAGGAGACACTTGAACGCAGCAATCTGGGCTTGCTGAAGGTGGGCGACGAGGTGAACCTTGAGCGCAGCATGATGATGAACGACCGGCTGGATGGCCATATTGTGCAGGGTCACGTCGACACTACTGCCGAGTGCATCGGCAAGGTAGAGGCGGACGGCAGCTGGATGTTCACCTTCCGCTATGAGGTGGAACCCGAACTGGCCCGCAAGGGATATGTGACAGTGGAAAAGGGCTCGGTGGCCGTCAATGGTACCAGCCTGACCGTCTGCGACTCCAAGCTCGACGAGTTTTCTGTCGCTATCATTCCTTTCACCTACGAGCATACCAACTTCCATACCATAGAAGTGGGCTCGCACGTGAACATTGAATTCGATATTGTGGGCAAATACATTACCCGTATGCTGGAATTGCAGAACAAGTAAGGCCACGTCCGTTGTAAACAAAATAACGGGGCTGCACTCCATGTGAGTGCAGCCCCGTTGTGTTTTTCGGGGGAGGGGGGAAAGAAAAAACGTTATTGATTTACCTTTGTCTCTTCGCTTTGTTCTTGTTCTCCGTCCTGGTTCTTGCCCTTGTTGATGAACGGCAAAGCCATGGAGCAGCCGAATCCGACCACACTGTTCACTATGATTTCTACCAGATGTGCCAATACCGCAAAGGCGCCTCCCTGAGTGGCACTGATGCCGTAAATGAGCAGTGCCTGAATGGTCATGAACTCGTAGGTGCCGATGCCGCCCTGCACGGGTACCAGCATTCCCAGTGCACCAAACACATAGGTGGTGAGGCCTGCTTCCGGACCCAGACCGCTGGTGAAACTGAATACCTTGAAACTGGTGTAGAGCATCAGATAGTAGATGAAGAATATCAGCACCGAGTAGACGAGGAACAGCGGCTTGTTCTTTACCTTGGTAAACGATTTGAGTCCGTTGAGTATGCCTGCCATCACTTTCTTTATCTTGCCCATGAGGGTCAGCTGGTTGATCCATTTGCGCAGAATGAACAGCAGCAGGACAAAAGCAGCCACGCACACCCATAGCAGCGGACTCGACAGCACGCTGCCGATGCGCTCAAACACCGACACCTGACTGATGACTCCCTTGAACACATCAAACTCCACTACCACGGAGGTAAAGACAATGAGCAGGGTGACAATGAGGTCGAAAGCCCGCTCGGTGATGACGGTGCCTACCAGCTCGGTAAACGAGATGCCTTCATACTTCTTCAGAACGCCGCAGCGGGCTATCTCGCCAGCGCGGGGAAAAAGGTGGTTGATAAAGTAGCCATACATCACCGCGCAGAATGTATTTCTCAGCGACGGCTTCTTGCCCAGCGGCTCAATCAGCATATTCCAACGCAAGGCACGCACCACACTGCTGAGGATGCACAGCACGATAGGCATCAGCAGATAGCCATAGTTGGCTTTGCTTATCAGCCCTTTCATTTCGGCAATGTTCAATCCCTTGTAGACCAGATAGAAGATAAGAACACCCAGCCCCAAGGATATGACCAGCTGAATGACGTCTTTTAACGTGATTTTCATTTCGTTTGTTCTGTTTTCTTTTAACCGTGCAAAGATACGCTAATTAGTGTTATGTTTGGTTGTCGTGCACAAAAAAAGGAGAAAACCCCAACTGGATTTTCTCCTTTTTTTATGATGAAAGGTATCAGAATCAGATACCGAATGACCAATGTATGATGCTCTCGTAGAGTGGACTGATAAAGCCCAGAACCACAACACCGATGGTGCAGACCGTCAGTGCCAGCAACGACATCTTGTCGCTCTTGATAGTAACGATAGGAGTGTCCGAGTGGTTGATGAACATCGCCTTTACCACCAGCAGATAGTAGAAGAGAGAGATGATGGTGTTGGCCAAGGCCAGGAACACCAGCAGATACTCGCCCTGCTCGGCTGCGGCTGCAAAGATGAAGAACTTGCTGAAGAATCCTGCAAATGGAGGTATGCCACCCAACGAGAACATGGCCAGCATCATCACTACCGCCAGACGCGGATTGGTGGAGTAGAGACCGTTGTAATCGTCGCGGTTCACTTTGCCCGTCTGGTTCTCGATGTCGGAAATGACACCGAATGCGGCCAGATTGGTAAAGAGGTAAACCAGAATGTAGTAAATCATGCTGCCCATACCATTGTCAGTGCCGGCAATCACGCCCAGCATGATGTAGCCAGCCTGAGAGATAGAAGAAAATGCGAGGAATCGTTTCAGATTGTTCTGACGGATGGCGAAGATGTTGCCCACTGTGATGGTGATGACAATAATCCACCAAATGATATTCTTCCATGATTCAGAAATCTCGGGGGCTGAACTGCAGCTGAATGCTTTCCAAAGAATACACATGAAAGCAAAGGCTGCGGCTCCTTTTGACATGACTGAAAGATACGCCGAAACGGGAGTCGGAGCTCCCTCGTAAGTGTCGGCGGTCCACAAGTGGAAAGGTACCAATGAAATCTTGAAGCAGAGACCTGCCATGAAGAAAATCATGGCCATCACCTGGAACTTCTCACCAGCAAAGTTGTTGGCAACATCGGCAAAATAGAGAGAGCCGCCACAACTGCCGTATATCAGAGAAATGCCGAACAGCATCACGCCTGAAGAAAAGGCAGCGGTAAGAATGTATTTGGCACCAGCTTCGGCCGAAACCTTCTTCTTCTTGTCGAGGGCCACCAGAGTAGCCATCGGGATAGAAGCCGTCTCAAGGCCGAGGTAGAACAGCAGGAAGTCGCCTGCCGAAATCATCAGATACATACCAAACAGAGTGGAAATCGTCAGCAGATAAAACTCGGCGATGTTCTCTTTGTTAGTCGTCTGGTTCCATTCATACGAAAGGAAGAAAACGATGAGTGTTCCGAAATCGAGGATGTTCTTGAGGAACATGTGAATGTTGGAAGTGAGGTACATACCGGCAAATGCGGTGTTGCTGCTTGGCAGCGTCTCACATCCTAAATAAAATCCATAAATCGTATGCAGGGCAAATATCAGGATGGCGAGCGGCTGGAAGCACCGTTTCGATTTCTCTCCCAATATGAGGTCAGACAGAAGCAGGAGTATCAATACCCCAGCCAGTGAAACCTCGTGCTGCATTACTAAAAATTGACTGTAATCCATAACGTCTTTTTTTATTCCCGCAGGTTATAGGCCGGCGGACTTTTGGGTTAGAATAATTTTACAATTGCGTCCAGACTGTTGCCAATCATGTTTGAAATCCAGAGTGGATACAAACCAATGATGGCAATGCTGATAATAAGTCCGAAGGCTGCTACCTTCTCCCACCATACGGCATCGGTAAGGGTAAGGTGATGTGGGTCCTGAACGGGGCCGAACAGCATCTTGCCAACCACACGGAGAATGTAGACCGCCGTGATGACGATGGAGGTGCAAGCCAAAATGGTGAATACGCGGTGGAACATATCAGGATGCTCGAACGAACCGACAAAGATATTCATCTCGGCCACGAAACCGCTCAATCCTGGCAGACCGAGTGATGCCAGACCGGCAATCACGTAGCAGACTCCCAACACTGGCATAATCTTCATCATTCCACCCATCAGACGGATGTCGCGGGTGTGGGTACGGCCGTAGATGCTACCGATAAGGCAGAAGAACAAGGCCGTCATCAGACCGTGAGACAACATCTGAAGGAAGGCACCTGTCATGGCTGTCTTGTTCATCATCAGCAGGGCAAAGAGCACCATACCGCAGTGGCTTACTGAAGAGTAGGCGTTGATATATTTCAAGTCGTTCTGTACGCAGGCGCTGTAGGCTCCGTAGAACACGCTGGTACCTGTTAGTATGATGAATACCCATGCAAGGTCGTCAGAGGCCTGTGGCATCAGACACATGGCAACGCGGAAGCAACCATAGCCTCCCAACTTCATCAGTACTCCCGCATGCAGCATTGATACGGCTGTAGGGGCTGAAGCGTGACCATCGGGCGACCATGTATGGAATGGGAACATGGCACCCAGCACACCAAATCCGATGAAGGTGAGCGCGAAGAACACGTGCTGCATATTAATAGGCATATACAGACTCAGGTTCTTGGCTATCTCCTGCACTTCAAAAGTGTAAGGCTGGCCAGGGGCAGCAGAGTGGAAGTAGATGCCGAACACTCCGACCATCAGGAAGGCGGAACCTCCCATCAGCATCAGGGTCAGCTTCATGGCTGCATATTCCTTAGGGCCGGTACCCCAATGGCCAATCAGCAGATACATTGGTATCAGTGCCACCTCGTAGAAGAGCACCATGGTGAAGAGGTTGATGGAAATGAAGAATCCGAACACACCGATTGACAACATCAGAAACCAGAGGTAATACTCCTTGGTCTGGTCCTCGATGGCGAATGAGGCAAACGAGCCCGTCATTACGACTATTGACGACAGCAGCAGCATGGCTACTGAAATGCCGTCGATGCCCACTGAATAGTTGATATTCAGAAAACCTTGGTACCACACCTGACTCGCTGTGAAGAGATAGGCTGCATCGGCGCCTGCCTGACGCTGAGTCAGAAAACTGTAAGCGATGTAGAAGGCCAGAATGACCATCAGGCTGGAACCTGTAGCCATAGTTGCCCGTATGGCTTTTTTGCTGTTCTCCAAAAAGAGCAGCACCATCATCACCACGGGTATGATTACAAATAATGATAATATATTCATTGCTTTAATCTTTTTCTATTATTACAAATACAGGGCTAATGCTGCAATGGTGATTACGCCCATAATGAATACCCACACATACTCCTGAACGTTGCCGCTCTGTATCTCGCGGGTTTCCAATGAACTCTTGTTGGTAATCCAGCCCAGCAGGTTCATGAATCCGTCGATGATGTGGCGGTCGAACCAGGCTATGAATGCGCAGAGAATACCGAAGATGATGCGGCGGGTGATGAAATACCAGCACTCGTCGATATAGAAACGGTGATAAGCTGCGTTGCAGAACAATTTGCTCTTGGCAATGATGGCATCGGGGATGCTGTTCTTTTTACGGTAAAGAATGGTGGCAATGGCAATACCCAGGATGGCGGTACAGATGCTGATGCCTGCTATCAGAGGCTCCGTGTGTATCTCTATGAAGGTGTGGCTGGCTGTTACCAGATGGCCGAATGGGAAGAATCCGCAGATGCAGGTATAGGCTGCCAGCACGATGAGTGGAACAGTCATGGTCCAATGGGCATCGTGTGGTTTGTGCTCGCCGTAGTCAGGGTCCTCATACCAGAAGATGTGATAATAGAGACGGAACATATAGAAGGCGGTAAGACCGGCTACAAAAGTCTCGCAGAACCAGATGAGCTTGTTTGACTCGAAAGCGGCTGCCAGAATCTCGTCTTTTGAGAAGAATCCTGAGAATGGCGGAATACCCGAGATGGCCAGACAGGCTATCAGAAAGGTGATGTGGGTGATAGGCTGATACTTGTGCAGACCTCCCATCTTGCCCATTTCGTTGCTGCCGATGCAGTGGATAATGGCTCCAGCGCAGAGGAAGAGCAGCGCTTTGAACATGGCGTGAGTGAACAAGTGCCACATGGAAGCGGTGAATCCAAGCTGGTCGGCTCCGTAGCGGGCTACACCCAGCGCAACCATCATGTATGCAATCTGTGAGATGGTGGAGAATGCCAGCACTCGCTTGATGTCGGTCTGGGCACACGCAATGACTGCGGCGAACAGACTGGTGAAGGCTCCCAGGTAGGCGATGAACGTCAGCACATCTGGTGCGTCCATTGAGTAAACAGGGAACAGACGGGCTACCAGATATACACCTGCAACCACCATGGTGGCGGCATGTATCAGGGCTGATGATGGAGTTGGACCCTCCATGGCATCGGGCAACCAAATGTGGAATGGGAACATGGCCGATTTGCCGGCACCTCCCAAGAAGATGAACAGCATCGCAATGGAGGTGACTGAACATCCCATAAAGGTGAGGCCTGCCATTTTGGTATGGATGAGGCCGTTGCCAACATTGGCGCCAGTACCTATCAACGAATCGAAATCGAATGCTTTGGTATAGTATGATACGATGAGGATTCCAATCAGGAAGAACATATCAGCGAAACGGGTGACAATGAAAGCCTTCTTGCAGGCGCTCACTGCTGCCGGACGCTTGTAGTAGTACCCTATGAGCAGGAATGACGATACACCCACCAACTCCCAGAAGATGTACATCTGGAAGATGTTGGTGGCGATGACCAGACCCAGCATGGCAAAAGAGAAGAGGGACAGCACACAATAGTAGCGCTGCATTCCTTCGTCGTATTTGCCGTCCTCGAACATATAGCCGAAGCTATAGAGATGAACCATCAGAGAAACGGTGGAGATGACCACCAGCATCATGGCTGAGATAGGGTCGAGCAGGAATCCGATACGGATAAACAGACCAGGATGTGCGGTCGACATCTGCAACCAATCCATATTGAACAGGGTGAACTGCTGGAAACTGCCACTGGCAGCGTCGTAACCGCCCCCCAGAAAGTATTTGCCAGCAATGTAATAGCAAATGGCTGCCACAACGGTAAAGCCCGCTGTGCCAAATATACCGGCAACCTTGCCCGACATCTTATAACCCAGAAGTCCCAAAAACAGGAACATCAGGAAAGGCATCAGCAGGACCAGCGGCGCTATTGGTGATAATATTGTTGTTAAATCCATTGTTGTTATTAATTCTTAAGTTCTTTAATGCTGTCGACAGTCTCGTTGCCCATCTTGCGGTAGACATTGATGATGATGGCGATGGCCACTGCCGTTTCGGCCGCAGCTACCACAATCACGAACAGGCTATAAAGATAGCCCTCCAGCTGTCCTGGGAACAGATAACGGTTGAATGCCACAAAATTGATGTTCACGGCATTCAGCACCAGCTCAATCGCCATCAGCATTCCTATCAGGTTTTTGCGGGCGATGAAACCATAGACGCCGATGAAGAACAGCAGCGTGCTCAGTACTACATAAAATTCTACTGGTATCATTTATTATCCTCCTTTTCTTTTTTAGCTATCACCAACGAACCGATGATGCAAGCCAGCAGCAGGATGCCGGTTGCCTCGAAAGGCAGCAGGTATTGATGCTTGCCAGTGCCCAGCAGGGCCTTGCCTATCATGTCCATGTTGATGGTCTGGGTGAAAGTCTCGGCATTCATCTGGGCCTCGGGGGTCAAGTGGAATGTTGTGTACTCATACATGAAGAGGGTAGAGAGGCACAGAGCCACACCTGCGGCAGCGGCCAGTCCGGCTATTGCTTTCTTGCTCAGACTTACCTCTTCGCTGTTCTCGCCGATACGGTGAACCAGGAAGATGGCAAAGACAAACAGAATGACGATGCCGCCGGCATAGACCGACAGCTCGACGGCTGCAAGAAATTCGTAACTCAGTTGCAGGTACAGACCTGCAATGCCTATCAGCGCGAAGAACAGGTAAATGGCAGCCCTCAGCAGCTTGTTGGTGGTGACCGATAGCAATGCGCATATCAGAATCACGGCCGACAGCAGGGCAAATATGATATTGTTTGCTGTTAAATATTCCATCATGGCCTATCAGTTTTTGTTCTCGTTGTTATCCTTTGGAGCGTCGTTGGCAGGCTTGGCTGCTGCGGCTGGGGCTGCCGGCTTGGCAACCACTGGGTTCTCCACTTTCTTTGAGCCTGGATGGTTCAGCTGTTTCACCAAGGTGGAACGGTCGAACACGGCGTGCTCAAAATGGTTGCTCCAGGCTATCGCCTTTTGCGGGCAGACCTGCGTGCAAAGGCCGCAGAAGATGCAGCTGCCGAGGTCGTACAGATACTGGTCGAGCACGCGTTTAGGCTTCCCGTCTTCAGTGGTGATGTTTTTGGTAATCACCTTGATGGTGTGGTTGGGGCAGTTCATCTGACAGATGCCGCAGCCCGTGCACTTGTGCTCGTTGTTCTCGTTGTGGGGCATGGTCAGCTCGCCGCGGAACCGCTCAAACGGCTGATGTTTCCCCCTGTTCTCAGGATAGGGCTCTGTCACCTTTTTGCGGCAGAAGTTGAGCATGGTGATATACATACCCTGCATCAACGCCCAGATCCCGGAAAATATGCTCTTTAAATAATTGATCATTTTCTTCCTCTTATTTGAAAATTATAACCCAAACGGCCATCAGCACAAGGTTGAACAAGCCGAATGGCAGTAAAATCTTCCACTCCAAATGCAGCAGCTGGTCGATACGCAGACGAGGGAATGACCAGCGGACCCACAGGCTGAGGAATATCAGCGCAAAGGCTTTGCCGAAGAACCATGCCCAAGTTGGGATGTAATCCATCACTGCGTTGAATCCGTCAGCTCCCACAATGTGGAATGGCTGCCAGCCGCCAAGGAACACGATGGTGGCGATGGCTGCGATGATGAAGAGGTTGACGTATTCGGCCAGGTAGAAGAAACCAAACTGTATGCCCGAATACTCGGTATGGTAGCCGGCAGTCAACTCCGACTCAGCCTCAGGCAAGTCGAATGGGCCACGGTTGGTCTCGGCATGACCTGCTATCAGGTAGATGACCAATGCAATCAGCACAGGTATCGGAGCCTGAAAGATGAACCAGGCATCGGCCTGCTCCTCGATGATGGTGCTCAGATTCATTGAGCCTGCCAGTATCACCATGGTGAGCAGCGACAGTCCTGCCGACAGCTCGTAGCTGATGACCTGTGCGCCGGCTCGCATGGAACCTATCAACGCATACTTGTTGTTGCTGGCCCAGCCGGCAATGAGCACGCCCACAATGCTGATGGACGATACCGCCAGCAGGTAGAACACGCCGATGTTGAAGTCGGCGCCATGCACGCCCCTGGCAAACTGCAATCCGCCAAAGGTGAGAAACGAACCCATGATGACGATGAAGAAAGCGCTGTAGAACAGCACTTTGTCGATGTGCTTGACGGAGATAATCTCCTTTAGCAATATCTTCACCATATCGGCAATCACCTGGAACACGCCGAAGGGTCCTACCCGGTTTGGTCCGAGACGGCACTGGAAGAAGGCACAGATTCTACGCTCAAAATAGATGAGAATCAGCGCCAGCACTGCATAGAGTGCCAAGAATCCGGCACCTATCAGCACATATTCAATCAGAGACACTAACCATGACGCTGGGATGTTGGCCATCAGCGTCTCGTGTATCCAATTTATTATTCCTGTTAATTCTAACATAATGTTATTCTATCGATTTTCGTTGTCCGTGTTTGCGGGGATTCCCTTGTCCGCGGACAACTGGTCTTGTTTTGTGTAACTTATGAACTGTTGCTCCCTGATTATCTGTCGGCACAAGGAATGACGTAGTCGAGCGAGCCACCAATCATGATGAGGTCGGCAATCTTCTCGTTGCGGCAGAGAGGGTCGAGGGCGGAAATCAGCGTCATGCAAGGCGAACGGAACTTCACGCGGTAAGGGTTCTTGTTGCCGTCGCTGCTGATGAATACGTCAAAATCGCCACGGGCGTTCTCCACTCTCTGGTGGTATTCGCCGGCAGGCAGCTTGATGATAGGTGGCACCTTGGCGCGGAATCCGTCATCGGGCAGGTTGTTGACCAACTGCTCAATGATGTTGAGTGACTCCAGCACCTCGTCCAGACGGATGTAATATCGGTCGAACGTGTCACCCTTCAGGGTATCAGTGTTGCGCAGAATTTCGTTGAACTTAATCTTGTCGTAAGCGGCATAAGGTGCTATTTTTCGCACGTCACAGCTCCAGCCCGAGGCGCGGCCCGTAGGTCCGGTGGTGCCGAGCGCCACAGCCTCTTCTTTGGTCAGCCATCCAATGCCGTGCATACGGTTGGCGGCAATAGGGTTGCCGGTGAAGAGAATGTGATATTCCTTCAGCATCTTGCGCATATAAGGGATGAACTCTTTGACGCGGTTTACAAAATTAGGGTGGACATCCTGTGCCAGACCTCCTATTACGCTGTAGCCCGTCATCAGACGGCCGCCGGCGCTTTCTTCAAATATGTCCATGATGTGCTCACGGTCGCGCATACCGTAGATGAATGCGGTGATGGCGCCCATATCCATACACATACAGCCCCATCCCAGCAAGTGGGAGGCGATACGTGTCAGCTCATCGAGTATGCAGCGTACATACTGTGCGCGCTGTGGTACCTCGAAGCCGGCCGCCTTCTCCACACACATACACATGGCATGGCGGTTGATGGAGCCGGACAGATAGTCCAGACGCTCGGTGTAGGGCAGAATCTGAGGATAGGTGAGTTTCTCGCTCATCTTCTCGATGCCGCGGTGGATGTAGCCGAAATTAGGGTCTATCTTTTTCACAATCTCGCCGTCAAGCGATACGCGAAGATGCAGCACACCGTGTGTGGCAGGATGCTGAGGACCGAAGTTGACCACATATTCGTTGTTGCCGAACAGCATCTTGTCCTTCTCGGTCACGTTGCCGTCGCTGTCGATGGTGATGGACGGCACATTCTCCAAGTCACTAGGAGTGACATTGGTGCAAGGCACTGCGTTCACGCTCGGATCATCATCCTTGCGGAAAGGGAATCCCTTCCAGTCGGAGCGCAGGAATATGCGACGCATGTCGGGGTGATTGATGAAACGGATGCCGAAGAAGTCGAAAACCTCCCGCTCGTAGAGGTCGGCCGACTTGAAGAGGTCACATACCGTGTAGAGCAGCGGATTCTCGCGGTCGGCAGTGCTCGTCTTCAATACTATGACGTCCTGCTTGTGCTCGTTGGCAGAAGAGGAGAGGTGATAGATGACGCCGAGCTTGTCGCCATAGTCCATACCCGTCAGGCTGATCAGGTAGTCAAAGCCTTCCTCCTTCAGCTTGGCGGCCACGCCTCTCACCTTATCAGGGTCGAGCGTCACCGTTGGGTATTGAGCTTCCTCAATAGCCACGCCAGGAGCGACTGCTGAAATTATGTCTTTTATCGTTTTCATTATTTACTTGTTTTCACATCTTTAGACTCTTCGTCAATCTGAGCCCTGATTTCCTCCTCTTTGGTGATGATAGGCTTTTTAGGCAGTTTGAAGAAGCTCTCCAGCTTGATTTTACGCTCCATCTGCATCATGCCATAGAGCATGGCGTTAGGTCGGGATGGGCAGCCGGGCACATACACGTCCACAGGGATGATTTTGTCCACACCCTGTACCACGTTGTACGAGTCCTTGAACGGACCGCCGCTAATGGCACAGCCACCGATGGCAATCACGTATTTTGGCTCGGCCATTTGGTCGTACAGACGTTTCAGCACTGGTGCCATTTTATATACGATGGTGCCGGCTACAAAGATGACATCGGCCTGTCGGGGAGAGTTACGGGTAACTTCCCAGCCGAATCGGGCAAAGTCGGCACGGGCAGCACCCACGCACATGAACTCTATACCGCAACAGCTGGTGGCGAAGGTCAGCGGCCAAACCGAGTGGCTGCGGCCCCAGTTGATGACATCATCGAGCACGCCGATGGCCACATTCACTCCTCCTTTGTGAAGTTCTTCAACATACTTCTCCAGATAGTCGTTGTTGTTGAAGTCTTCGTTCTTCATGCTTTTTACGCGCAGATTCTTTACTTCCATTCCAATGCTCCTTTCCGCCAGGCATAAGCCAAGCCTAAAACGAGAACAACGAGGAAGAACGACACGCAGAGCAGCCCGTTGACGCCGAGGCTCTTCATCAGCACTGCCCAAGGGAAGAGCAGCACAGTCTCAACGTCGAACATCAGGAAAAGGATGGCAAACAGATAGTAGCCAACCTTAAACTGCATCCACGAGGTGCCCCGAGTCGGTATTCCGCTTTCGTACTGTTCCCCCTTCTGTGGGTTGGTGGAGTGGGGAGCCAGCAGCAAGCCTAGCAGCAAGCCCCCTATCACCAAGACAATAGCTGTCAAGAAAACAACTACAAAAATCTCACCTGAACTCATGATTTATTATTTGTTTATTACTATATATTGATTTTCTTTAAATTCTGCCACAATAATAAAGACTATACAAAGTGGAGAAACCTCCTGCTTGTGTATAGTCTTTATATATAAGGTGTGTGAGCAATGTCGGCAGCCACCTTGCGGGTAGGGTGCTGGCAGACGACGTACCCTGTTGACAGGATGCGCTTGACTGCGTGTTTGGTGTAAATAGCCTTCATTGTCTCAAAAAAATAATCTGCAAAGATTGAACTTTTTTTTTATTGCTAGCCTTTCGGCCCTTTCTTTTTTCCGTCAGACGGCATACCGCTTGCAATCTGAAATAACTTGACCCCCAGATGCTGTCGGTTTGATAGTTTTGACGGGCAAAAAGTGTTATGCTGAAAATGGCCGTGCTTTTAGTCCGGACATAATAAGCCTATTCCACTTTTTGCTACGCAAAATTGAAAAAGTTATTCGATTTGGCAAAGAAAAAGAGCCTTTAAATTTCAACAACCGATGCGACTTTTATCTTTCTTTTTGATAAGTGTTTCAAATCCGATTTCTCTATTTTGATTGATTTTCCCGTCTATGTTGTCCTTATTTTCCTATTTTCGTGACAAAATGTTTGATTTTTGAGGCTCTACAAAATCTTTTTGAATGGCGAGGTATGGCAAATACGATAAGTAAATTTAGCTAATTTTTAGAAAAATTAATAGATTTCCGCTTGCCCAAAAACTGTTCCGATTTGTGCAACTTTCAGCTTTTTAATTTTGAAAAAATAACTAACGAGAGGTCTGCTGGGGATGAAAAGATTTTTCAACTTTTTGCGTGGACATTTATTCTTTATATATTTGTGTCAGATATTATTTGTATATGGACAAAAAAGAAATTTTAGATAAAATAGAGTACGTTATATGCTGTGTTGGTGCTTTTGCTTCTAAATATAGCTTGACTAATGCTCAGGCTTACGCTTATTTGCGTCGTTTTAGTGGCATCGATTTTTTGATAGACTGCTATTCGGCTGAGCATACGCTGTCTATTGATGATGCTGTGGATGATATCCAGTCCATCTGTTTACGGAATGGAGGACGGATACTATGATTACTTTATATCACGGAACAAATGTCGAAATTCTTGAGATTGACCTGTCCCTCTCTAAAAAGGGAAAGGATTTTGGTTGCGGCTTTTATTTGAATTCCAACAAGCAGCAGGCTATGGATATGGCCAACAGGACTTATAAGCGGTTAATGAAAGGTAGTCCCATTGTTAACGTGTATTCTTTTGACGATTCCGTAATAGAAACTCCCGGTTCTTTAAAAATAAAAATCTTTGATGATTATTCCATTGAATGGGCCGACTTTATATTGAAAAACAGAAAAAATGGTGGTGATGAGCCTATTCATCCTTATGATATTGTGATAGGTCCCATTGCAGATGACACTGTCGGTGTCCAAATCCGAAGATATGTAATGGGGTATATCAGCATGGAAAATTTAATTGAAGAATTGAAGTTCCGAGGAAATCGCGCAGTTCAGTATTTTTTCGGAACATCAAGGGCTATTAGTCTGTTAAAAAAATGTCCACATGAATAACGATATACAATTTCAAATAGAAGGTCTGGCCTCCGAGTTGGTTGCACTTCTGATGAAACGTTACGGATGGAGCATGAAACGTGCGTTGGACGAGCTGTTTTCTTCTGAAACCTATAAGCGGCTTTGCGACCCGGATTGTGGCTTATACTATGAAAGTGCTGTGTATGTATTCTCCTACCTTCAGAACGAAATTGAGACGGGGGAGGTGAAGTAGTGGTTTATCACTTCCCCTTTCCCGAGTTTCTCACAATTATATCAATGAGTTTCTTTATCTGGTCGTCCTTGCTCTTTAGCTCGTCATCCTTGTCCTTCAACTGTTTCACCAGCGTTCTCACCGCCTCCTCCAGCGTGTCATTATCCTTGCCTGACAGGCGTCTTGCCATGGCGGAAAATGTATCAGAGAGCGAGGGAACATCCAGGTCCGTCATCTTGCTGGCAATTCCCGATAGGGAGTCCTTCTTCATTTCATTGTCGCGCTCATTCTGAGTCTCCGTGGCGGGAGGGTCCAGAGCCACGCTGTCGTTCATCATATTGCCCTCGCCGGTCAGCAGCCAATGGGCGGAAATCTCTTTATAGACAGATAAAATTTCACTTAACTGAGCCCCTCCAATTTCACTGCACAGACTTTTGCCTTTGAGGTTAGCATACGATATGTTAGTCTTTTGGCAAAATTCTGTCTTTGCAATCCCTTTCAGTTCAAGGTACTGCAACAATCTTCGTTTTATTGGTGAAATTTTATCCATTTATTTGAAAATACAAAATTTTATACTATCTTTGCGTGTATGATTTTCATAAAATTACAAAAAATGGAAAATATCAGCAAACTGTTATCCATAAAGAATTATAAATCTTCGTGATTTTGTAGATTCTGCATCTATTTGAAAAGATATGGTATCTGTCATATCTGCTGTTAAACAGGTAGGCGCGAGTCGAATTTTTAGGTCCGATATGAATATAACTGCCACCCCAAATGAAATGGAAAAACTATAAATCATAAAAATAGATATGAACAGATTTTTACTATTGTTGCCAATGCTTTTTTGCCTGAATGTCTTTGCCCAAGATTTGATAGTGACTCAGAGGGGGACGAAAATACATTGTAAGGTGGTTTCGGAAGACTCGATGTATGTCAAGTACAAGAGGGTGAATGATATGGATGGCGAAGTGTGTATGGTGCGAAGAAACTCGATAGCGAGTATTGAGTATGAGAAAAAACAGATGACATCATCCGATAGCATTCTCAAAAACAGGTGGAACTGTGATGTCATTAAGGAGAAATCGGGAGACAGTATTCTGTGTTTTGTCCAAAGATCGGAAGAGCGTCGTGTAGGGAAAGAGTGTACGTCCTGG
>CALMUD010000199.1 GCA_937872735.1 uncultured Bacteroidales bacterium | reverse complement strand
AAGCATTTGAATGAATTATAGATATCAGTATCTGATTTAACAAATGGCGACGGGGGCTGAACCAAATTGTGGTTCAGCCCCCGTCGCCATTTAAATGCAGGAGAAGTGATTTACCACCTGTAAGTGGTGACCATTTTTCCGCCTTTTGAGCTGGAGCGGACGCACTTCACTGGCAAGCCGTCATTGTTGAGCGTCCATTCATAACTGAAGATTTCCGATTTGCGGGTGATGGTGACAGGCAGACAGGCCAGTGTTTTCCCCATCAGAGGGGTAAATCCCAGCAAGTCGCTTTCAGGCACGAAACTGAAAAAGAGATTGCCTTTGTTGACGATAGGCGAGCTGACTCCGTTGCCCGTGTATGCAATGTCGGTAATGATGCTGTCGGAACTGTTGGCCCCCGTGAGGATGGCGGTATACCGTGTCAGTTTGTTGTCGCCATCGTAGTTGTATACTAATTTTTCTTCGCCAAATATGCTGAGATCTTTTCCTCTGATGATAGCGGTATCCAGATAGCCAGCCGACGAGTAAACGCAGTGGCCGTAAAGGTCGGTTTTCAGATTTTTGTCTTTAGCCCAGAAGTAAAATCCGACAAACTTCTCCAAGTAGCCCGATTTGCCAATGGTACCAGTGAGCCACTTGTTGATGGTGGCACCGTTTTCTTGTCGTTCGGCGCGGGCTGTCATGGTGCTGTCGGTATATTCAAAGTTGGTGACGAGCGTGGAGTCGTTGGTGACGGAGTGCTGCCGCACACTCGATATGTTGTTGCCGCTGCTGGTCACGCTGAAGGTGTCGACAGTGGTGAGCACCTCGCTGGTGTTGTAGTTCTGCACGCTCCAGCTGTATAGCTTGGGTGCTGCTGCCTTTTCGTCATCGTCACTTTTGTGGCAGGCACTGAACGTCAGGCACAATGCGGTCATGGCCATTACTGGTGATAGAAACTTGAATTTGTACATTATACTTGTAATATTTTTAATACTTATACTATAAATAGGAATCTTGCAACTATATCCCCATATAAATATAACGGTGCGAATGTATAACAATTTGTTGAGAGGAGCAAGCTATTTTGTTTCTTTCTTTTGTATAAAAATCAGATACATAAGTGTATAAATGGCAGTTTCGTATTTTGAATATAATAGGAGTGGCTTTTGTTTTTTCTAAAATTGGCGGTCAGTCCTGAAATATTTGTTAATTTAGAGGAGAAATATATTCATCAATATGAAAAAAATACAGATAGGTGCGGCGTTGTTGATTGCCGCAATGGCGCTGACTGCCGGAACGGCATCGGCTAAGAAATCAAAGAAAGGAAAAAAACATACAACCACCGAGGCAGCCGTCATGCGCAAAGAGGGTAATGTGACTATTGTCAACACTGTGACCATAGCCAGTGACGTGAAAGGATTCAAGGGAGCCACCCCGCTGGAGGTCTATTTTGAAGGTGGCAAGATACTGAAAGTGGTGGCGCTGCCCAATCGGGACACCCCTGACTTTTTTGGAAAGGTGCGTCAGCAGTTGTTGCCTAAATGGGACGGTATGACGGCAGCCAAGGCCGCCACTGCCCAGGTGGACGGTGTGACGGGCGCCACATACTCATCGAGAGCGGTGAAGGAGAATGTAAAACGTGCCGCTGAATATTACAACAAGCACCAATAACGTATTTTATTTCTGAATTGGCCACTGTGTTGTCTGCCCTTTTGGCATCTCATGTTTCACGATTGTGTTGGTGGGGAGTGGTAAAGGGTGGTAAAGGTCAGCGAATAAAAGAGCGGCTTATTTTGTTCAACGTACCGAACATTTGCGTAATTTTGCAGAAACGTGCCGCGGCTCATCCAAGAACCGGGGCCTAACAGGTAAAACAAGAATTCATTCTGAAAATAAAAAACTGAAATGAAAAAGAACATAGCTATCGTGGCTGGCGGTGACCAGTCGGAAGTGGAAGTGTCACTCCGCAGTGCGGCAGGTCTCTATTCCTTTATGGACAAGGAGAAGTACAACCTCTATATTGTCACCATCATTGGTCTGGAATGGAAAGCTGAATATGACAACAAAAAGTACGAAATCGACAAGAACGATTTCAGTTTCACCCACGATGGCCAGAAGGTCAAGTTTGACTGCGCTTACGTCACCATACACGGTATGCCGGGTGAGGATGGCAAGCTGCAAGGCTATTTTGAATTGCTTCACATACCCTACACCTGCTGCAACGTGCTGGCAGCCAGCGTCACCTTCAACAAGTTCGCCTGCAATCATTATCTGAAAGCTTTTGGCGTGAACGTGGCCGACTCCATATTGGTGCGCAAGGGTGAGAAAGTGAACGAGGATGAGGTGGTGAGCCGTCTGGGTCTGCCATGTTTCATCAAGCCCAATGCGGGTGGCAGCAGTTTCGGTGTCACCAAGGTGAAGGCCAAGGAGCAGATAGCACCTGCCATTGAGAAGGCACTGGGCGAAGGCACTCAGGTGATGATTGAGGGTCTGATGACAGGTACCGAGATAACTTGTGGCGTGTATAAAACTGCCAGCAAGACCGTCATTTTCCCTATTACCGAAGTGGTGAGCCATAACGAGTTCTTCGACTATGACGCCAAGTACAAAGGTCAGGTGGAGGAAATCACCCCAGCCCGTCTGAGTGAGGAAGTGGCGCAGAAAGTGCGTGAACAGACTTCCCTCATCTACGATGCACTGGGTGCGCACGGCATCATCCGCGTGGACTATATCATACTGAAGAACGGGCAGGTGAATCTGCTGGAGGTGAATACCACCCCTGGCATGACCGCCACCAGTTTCATTCCGCAGCAGGTGCGTGTGGCTAAGCTCGACATCAAGGAGGTGCTTACTGACATTATGGAGGATACTATGGCCTGCGCCAAGTGAGCCAAAAGTCTGCAATGACTTTCGGACGTATCTTTACACCTTATTAATATAGTACATCAAAATTGACCATGGCAATATATCCCAATCTGATACGTGAGGCGCTGACGCACGTGCGTTATCCCGGTACTGGCAAAAATGTGATAGAGGAAGGCTTGCTCAACGATGACATCCGCATCGAAGGGCAGAAAGTCTCTTTCTCGCTCATCTTCCCCAAGGAGAAAGACCCGTTCGCAGCCTCACTGGTGAAGGCGTGTGAGCAGGCCATCCTGACCTATGTGGGTCCCGACACTGAGATAAAAGGTAACATTGCCACCCTGTTCAAGGAGGGGCATAAAGTGGATCCTGAAAACCCGTTGCCTGGGGTGAAGAACATCATTGCCGTGTCGAGTGGCAAGGGCGGGGTGGGCAAGTCCACCGTGTCGGCCAATCTGGCAGTAGCTTTAGCACAGAAGGGTTATAAGGTGGGTTTGCTGGATGCCGACATTTTCGGCCCTTCCATTCCAAAGATGTTCGGTCTGGAGGGGGCCCGTCCCGTGCTCGATGCTGTGGATGGCCGTGAGTTGATATGTCCCGAGGAACGGTATGGCGTCAAAGTACTCTCTATCGGTTTCTTTGTGAATGCCAACGATGCCGTGCTCTGGCGTGGCGGAATGGCCAGCAACGCGTTGCGTCAGCTCATCACGGATGCCAACTGGGGAGAGCTCGATTATTTTGTGCTCGACCTTCCTCCAGGCACCAGCGACATTCATCTTACCTTGGTGCAGACACTCGCCATCACGGGAGCCATTGTGGTCAGCACCCCTCAGGAGGTGGCCTTGGCCGATGCCCGCAAGGGTATCAGTATGTTCACCGGCGACAAGGTGAATGTGCCGATATTGGGTCTGGTGGAGAACATGGCATGGTTCACTCCGGCCGAGTTGCCCGACCACAAGTATTACCTTTTTGGCAAGGATGGCTGCAAGCGTCTGGCCGATGAGATGCAGGTGAACCTGCTCGGGCAGATACCGATAGTGCAAAGCATCTGTGAGGGTGGCGACAAGGGTGAGCCCGTGGCCTGCAATGCCAACAGCATCACAGGCATGGCGTTTGCCGATTTGGCCGACAAGGTGGTGGAACAAGTGGAAATTCGTAACAACTCTAAAGAAAAAACACAGCGGGTAATTGTTCATAGACAATAATTTGCATATATTTGCGTAGTAATCTGTAAACAAGTGTTTTCAGATTGCGAGGCGTTTCAAGTATAAGTATTTATTATAATAGGAGTAAAAAAGATGAAAAAATTAAACAGTATTTTATTTTTGGCAGTGGCTGCTATCATGGCCATTTGCGTGGGTGCATCTTGCAGCAGCGATAGCGATGAGGAGTTGGATCCATATTATGATGTGAATGCGTCTGGTTTTCATACTATGATCGCCAAGTTGGATTCGGCAGGTGCCAAGTATGTGATTGTGGATGGTCGTACAGCTGCTTTATATGCTGCTGGCCACATCAAAGGGGCTGTCAATTATAATGTGACAGCGCAGAACACAACTAGCGATGATGCAGCGTTCCCAGCTTGGTTGAAGACTAACTATCCGATTGCGAGTGGCTATTATGTGCTTATCTATGGTTGCCCTTCATATTATGGTCCTGGTCGTGTGTCTAACTGCGGATATGGAAAGGCTCATACTTATTATTTGAATGGAAACTATGCCGCTTGGGTAACAGCTTATCCTACGGAGATAGAAAAGTAATATATTAATAATATAAGGTTTGAAGTCGGGTTGTGGATGAGTTCCACAACCCGACTTTTTTAAGATCGGAAGAGCACACGTCTGAACTCCA
>CALMUD010000198.1 GCA_937872735.1 uncultured Bacteroidales bacterium | reverse complement strand
ATGTAGGGGTTGTCATAGCCCACATTTCTGTTATAGGTATTGTAAAAACGATTAGCCGATTCATCCACTAACACACTGTAACTCCGTGCGTATAAATCATCCTCGCACACCTTCTTTGATTCATATTTTCTTTCTTTCGACAGCGGCACGTTCAAGATGGAACTTACGTAAAATAGGTTTGTCAGTGTAGTTTCAGCACCATTTTCACCCACTTTATAGGCGAGAATATTGGAAAAGACAATAGGAGATTCTGACTTGCCGAACGACAATGCGGAGCTATTGTCGTTGGCATCTTTCAGCTTATAGTCACAAGTATTATACAAATCGTTACAAATCTGAAATCCCTTGATAAAACGCCATGTTCCAGCTGGAATGGCAATAACGGGGCACTCTGCATAACCCACCGAAGAGGTGCTGGATGCCACATTTGTAGTGGAACCTGACATACCAATCACACCACCACCTAAAGAACGGGATACAATAGCTCCCGAATTTACATTTGAATACGTTTGCAATGAAGATTTGGAATAAATGCGATTCTGAAAGAAATCATAAGCCTCACCATTCAAGACAAAGAAAGATTTTGTCATGTCAAAATACAACGTCTGCTGCGTCTTGTTTTTCACAATAAACCCTGCATCACCACCCGCTGCCCACATATCATAGGTAATGACACAATTAGGATCCTCATAAGTCATCTTATCCTGATTAAAATTGGGTGACGCGCCCGTAACGGTGTAAACCTGATAACAAATATCGCTGCACGATGAAAGACAACATAAAGCGACAAGTAAAAATGCAATTCTATTCTTCATATTTATATTTTTTGAAAATCGGACACTAAAATAAGAATTATAGATTAAAAAGATATTCAGACCACAAGGCTTGTAAATGAAGTAAAGTAACAGAGATTCGTGTTCTACCATGTGAAAACTTGAGGAAAAAACCTTGCCAACTTAAATTTCAAAACTTTTTGTGCGCCACCCCCTCAAGGATTAACGAGGTATTGCGTAACTTTACACCATAAAACAAACAGACAGACATGAGATACACCACAATATTAACAATAGCAGGGTCAGACAGTTGCGGAGGAGCAGGCATACAAGCCGACCTGAAAACAATCAGCGCCATGGGAGGATACGCGTGCAGCGCCATCACCGCCATCACCGCTCAAAACACCATGGGCGTCCGTTCCATACAAGGATGCGACCCTATAGTGCTGAAAGACCAGATTGAAGCCGTATTTGAAGACATGACGATTGATGCAGTGAAGAGCGGTATGCTATACAGCAAAGAGAATGTGGAAGTCATCACCGCCTGTCTGACAAAATACAAGCCCCAGCACTATGTGTTAGACCCCGTAATGATTTCCACCAGCGGGTCAAGGCTGATCACCGAAGAGGCTATCGACACCATCAAAACCCAACTTTTTCCACTCGCCTCACTTGTAACCCCAAATATTCCCGAAGCAGAAGCGCTGACAGGACTCCACATCGGCAGCCCCGACGATATGCCAAAAGCTGCCAACGAGATACTGAAAACAGGTTGCAAAGCGGTGCTGATAAAAGGTGGACATCTGCCTGGCAACGAAACGGTGGATATGCTGTTTGAACAAGGGAAAGACGGAATAGGTGTGCGCACCCCCTTTGTGGATACCCAAAACACGCATGGCACTGGCTGCACGCTGTCAAGCGCGATAGCCACCCGACTGGCACTAGGCGATGAGCTGCGCGATGCTTTTGTGGAGGCAAGAAACTACATTATCCACACCTTATATAATGGAAAAGACGTAAAACAAGGCCACGGACACGGCCCTGTAAACCATTTTTATCATCCGCAACCGCTACACAAAGTGGAGGAATAATCCTGCAAAAAGATAAGACAAAAGAAAAAAAGATACCAAAATGCAGTTGATTTGGCATAAAATTGTAACATTGAGATTTTGTGCGTATTTTTGCGAAATGCAAAGAGAAAAGAATTGGATACATTAGTAAGCATAACCGACAACATCAGTTCCTTATTATGGGGCTGGCCTTTGATAGCCCTGCTATTGGGTACACACATCTACCTCACCATCCGTCTGCGTTTTCCCCAACGTTATCTGCTGACAGCCATCAAGCTGTCGTTTGCCCGTGAGAAAGGGTCAAACGGCGACGTGAGCGCTTTCGGTGCCTTGAGCACTGCCTTGGCCGCTACCATAGGCACTGGCAACATTGTGGGTGTGGGTACCGCCATTGCCATGGGAGGCCCTGGAGCCGTATTCTGGTGCTGGCTGACAGGTGTACTCGGCATTGCCACCAAATATTCGGAGGCACTACTGGCCGTGAAATATCGGGTAAAAACCGAGAACGGAGAAATGATAGGAGGTCCCATGTTTGCATTGGAGCGCGGACTGCATGCCAAATGGCTGGCAGTACTCTTCTGCATATTCGCCAGCATAGCGGCCTTTGGCATCGGCAATATGGTACAGGCCAATTCGGTATCGCAACTGCTGAACGACACTTGCAAGATTCCGTTTAACTACACGGGCTATGGCTTATGTCTGATAGTGGCAATGGTAATGTTTTTTGGTGTGAAGGGTATCGCCAAAGTGTGCACCGTGCTGGTTCCATTCATGGCAGCCTTCTACGTATTGGGGTGCATTGTCATTCTGGCCATCAACAGCCAATACATCATGCCAGCCATACACCTGATAATGAAAGCGGCTTTCAATCCGGCAGCAGCGGGTGGAGGTCTGGTAGGCAGCGGCATCATCATGACAATGCGTTACGGGGTGTCGCGCGGACTGTTCTCCAACGAATCGGGACTGGGTTCCGCTCCTATTGTCGCCGCCGCCGCCAAGACGCGCAACCCCGTCAGACAGGCGCTCGTATCGTCCACCGGCACTTTCTGGGACACCGTCATCATCTGTGCCATGACGGGTATCGTGCTCACCAGCTGTATCATAGCCAATCCTCACATCGACACCACGGCGGGCACCAACCTAATCAATACGGCATTCAATTCCATTCCTATTGTAGGCCCTGTGGTGCTGTCGGTAGGGCTGCTCACTTTCACCGTTTCCACACTGCTGGGATGGTCCTATTATGGAGAAAAAGCCATAGAATATCTGGGTGGCAAAAAACTGATAATTTATTACCACATACTTTGGGTGATTGCCATCTACATCGGCTCCACCATGAAACTGAAAGCGGTGTGGAACATTGCCGACTGCATGAATGCCATGATGGCCATTCCCAACTTGATTTCCCTGCTGCTGCTGTCTGGTGTACTGGTACGGGAGACCCGCAAATACCTTTGGAGCGGCAACATCGGCAAATGGGACAGAAACGAGCTGTCACTGGCTATGATGGAACGGGAGAAACGCATTCACTCAATGATGCGAAAAAACAAAAAAAGACGGAGGAAAAATATAAAATATCCTGCCTTATACTGAAAACTGTCGTCACTTAATGCCAAACAACAAATTCAGATAACGGTTGTCTACACCATTTTTAACAAGGCTGGCCACCGCAACGGGAACATACAAACCTAAAAAGAAGCTGGCAAAATAGAACAGACAATAACCTGGCACAGACATTGGAACATAATGTCCATAGGCCGTAAACACTACCAACTGAGGGAACACCGCCAAAAGAAAAATCTGATAAGAATAATTGCGGAAAGAAGAAAACAATGATGGCCAATACCTTGACACATACATGCTGGCCAATACAGAACACACAATACCGCCCAAAGCGACCAACAGTCGGGGCAACACTGCCGAAAAGATATTGAGTCCCGCAAAAAGCAGAACGGAAACAAAAAGCCAACGTACACCTGTCAAACGGACGAACAAATCATATTTGCAAGCAAGAATGCCAAAGTAGAAGAACGGCAATCCCCAAAACACATTTGACAGCTGGAAAACACTGACCTCAGCAGGCAGCAAAGACAAAAGACAGCTCATCAATAAAAAGGTCCCTTCATAAAAAGGATGAGAATCTATCCACCGATACAACGGATAAAAAAGCATAATGACAAACAAAGCCACCAAAAACCACATCTCGAAATTTGGATTGCTGCGATACAGAACAAAGGTATCAATAAAAAAACGTTCAGAAAAATGAAACGGATGGGCTGCCAACGTCCCCAAAATCAATTTGAAGAGGACATAAACCAAGGTAAAAAAAAGAAAAGGCACATAAAGCCGCTTGACCTTTTCCACAAAAACAGAAGAGAAGGAGACGCCCCGACCTATACGCGAATAGTATAAAAGAAAGCCTGACAAGAAAAAGAACAAAGGCATATGAAAACCATAGACAATCTGTCTGACTGAAAACGCAACAGGAAAAGAGGTGGAATAGATGCCACCATGGCCCAATACCACCAAGGCGATGGCCCATCCCTGACACACTGAAATCCAACTTATCGAATTATTTCCTTTGCTCATAAAAATAGGTAACCATATAAAACCATTACAAAGATACAACGAAAATGAAGAACCAAAGACTAAGATGATTAATATTGCCTTTTCCACCAAAAGTGAGTAACTTTGGATTAACTAAGGATAAAATAAGAAATCAGATAATGAACGAATCAATAGAAAGTCTGGAACCCAAAGTGTTATGGCACTATTTCAACGAAATATGCAAAGTGCCCCGTCCCTCAAAACGGGAGGGAAAGATGGTGGAATACATCAAGAATTTTGGCGAGAGCCTCCATCTGGAAACACTGGTGGACGAAGCGGGCAACGTGCTGATACGCAAATCCGCCACTCCTGGCTACGAAAAGGCTCCATGGCTATTGCTTCAGTCACACATGGACATGGTGGCCGAGAAAAACCGTGACGTAAAACACGACTTCGACAATGACCCCATACAGCCCTACATTGACGGAGAGT
>CALMUD010000197.1 GCA_937872735.1 uncultured Bacteroidales bacterium | reverse complement strand
CGCCCTTGCGGATTTCTGAAAAACTCTGTATGCCAATCGGAAACAACATAAGCGTGAATAATTTAAAGACTCCATTCTCACAAAGATACAAAAAAGGTTGACAACCTATTTTGCAAAGGTGTCAACCTGACAAATATAACAAAATCCTTGTATACCGGGAATGACCTCATAAGCACAAAGCCACGAGGGTAACTACCACCCCTATGGCCACACACACCATACCCTTGCGAAAAGAGACGGACTTAGGGTCGAACATGAAGAAAGAGGTGATTACCAGCACCATCAACGACAAGGCCATTATCACACCCAATACAATCAGTGGCGAATGAGTGTTGGTTTTATGCAGCGACACCATCTTGTTGAGCGGGAACACATAGCCTTTTTCCTCATAATAAGTCTTGCCCGTTGCCTTTTCATAAGCCCCTTTTCCTCCGTTAAAGTGAATGGTGGCCGAGGTTTCCCCATCTACTTTGAATTGGCGCAAATGAAGGGTCTCACCCAACTTATCGCCATCCATGCCCGCAGGCAACTCTTTCTCTACTGTATTACCACTCTGCAACAAAGACGAGGAACGAAACAAAAGCAACAAGCCGGTAAGAGCATACACCAGCATCAAGCCAGCCACAAAATATCCCACATAACGATGTGTCAGCCGCATGGTCCGTAATAAATTCATAATGTTTTCTTATTTTATTTTTTCAATGTCACAAATCAATCATCATACAACAACTTTCCGACTTGCAACTTAAATCTTGTTTCCTCAAAGATAACAAAAAAACACATAAAAAGACAGACCTGATTTTTCCTTTTTAAGGGGAAGAATCAGGTCTGTCTCAATCAAATATTAAATGAAATCAATTTTTGAACGTCAACTTCTCACCATCGGTATCCACTATCACAGGCTTGCTCTTGTCAACACGCTGTGCTATGAGTTCCTTGGATAGTTCGTTGAGCAGATAACGCTGCAACACTCTCTTGACGGGACGTGCTCCGAACTCGGGGTCAAACCCGGCATCAGCAATAAAGTCGATAGCTTTATCTGTCACTTGCAGGTTAACGTCACTATCTTTCAGCAACCGGTTGATACCATCAATCTGGAGTTTCACCACATCTCTAATCTGTGCCTTGCTGAGAGGCAAGAACATAATCAAATCGTCGATACGATTGAGAAATTCAGGACGGATGCTCTTCTTCATCAGTTCAAACACCTCACTCTTGGTTTTCTCTATCACCTCATCGCGGTTGGAATCTGTTATCTTCTCCATGTTCTCGCGAATGAGCGACGAACCGAGATTGGATGTCATGATGATAATGGTGTTTTTGAAATTGACCACACGTCCCTTATTGTCGGTAAGCCGGCCATCGTCAAGCACCTGCAGCAGGATGTTGAACACATCAGGATGCGCTTTTTCTATCTCGTCGAAGAGAACTACCGAATAAGGTTTGCGACGCACAGCCTCGGTCAGTTGTCCACCCTCATCATAACCCACATATCCAGGAGGTGAACCGATAAGACGGGTAACGGAGAACTTTTCCTGATACTCCGACATATCGATACGGGTCATCATGTTCTCATCATCGAAGAGGAACTCAGCCAAAGCCTTCGCCAGTTCCGTCTTACCCACACCCGTAGTACCTAAAAAGATGAATGATCCGATAGGTCGTTTAGGGTCTTGCAAGCCTGCCCTGCTACGGCGCACAGCATCAGAGATGGCAGTGATAGCCTCATCCTGACCAATCACACGTTTATGCAGTTCGTCTTCCAGATGCAACAGTTTGTCTTTCTCGCTTTGCAGCATCTTGGTGACAGGAATACCCGTCCAACGGGAAACGATTTCGGCAATGTCATCCTCATCCACTTCCTCCTTTATCAGATGAGAGTTGACGTGCATACCCTCAAGTTCTGTCTGGAATTTCTTGATATTGTCTTCTGCCGCCTTAATCTTTCCATAACGGAGTTCGGCCACCAATCCGTAATTGCCTTCACGTTCAGCCTTGTCAGCCTCGAACTTGAACTGTTCGATATCCACCTTTTCCTTTTGAATCTTGTTGATGAGGTCTTTCTCCGCTTTCCATTGGGCACGAAGCGTATTGCTTTGGTCCTTCAGGTTGGCTATTTCCCTCCCCAACTGTTCAATCTTCTGGTTGTCACCTTCACGCTTGATGGCCTCACGCTCAATCTCCAGCTGTTTTATCTGACGCTCAATCTTATCGAGGTCTTCAGGCACAGAGTCAATCTGCAAACGCAGACGGGCTGCAGCCTCATCCACCAAGTCAATCGCCTTGTCGGGCAAAAAACGGTCGGAAATATATCGGCTGGATAGCCGCACCGCACTGATAAGGGCGTCATCCTTGATACGCACTTTGTGGTGATTCTCGTAGCGCTCTTTCAATCCTCTCAAAATGGAGATAGTGCTGGCCTCATCAGGCTCGTTTACCATCACAATCTGGAATCGGCGTTCCAACGCCTTATCCTTCTCAAAGTATTTCTGATACTCATTGAGAGTGGTGGCACCTATAGCCCTCAGTTCGCCACGTGCCAAAGCCGGTTTGAGAATATTGGCTGCATCCATGGCACCTTCGCCACCACCAGCCCCCACCAGCGTGTGAATCTCGTCAATGAAAAGTATCACTTCACCATCGGCTTTCACCACCTCGTTGATAACTGCTTTGAGTCGTTCCTCAAACTCTCCTTTATATTTGGCGCCAGCCACCAGTGCACCCATATCAAGAGAAAAGAGTTGCTTGGTCTTCAGATTCTCTGGCACGTCTCCTCGTACTATACGTCCTGCAAGCCCTTCCACAATGGCAGTCTTACCCGTACCCGGCTCACCTATCAATATAGGGTTGTTCTTGGTACGACGGCTCAAAATCTGAAGTACTCGCCTTATCTCCTCATCACGGCCAATCACGGGGTCGAGTTTACCCGCCCGCGCCTTTTCGTTGAGATTTACAGCATATTTACTCAGAGAGTTATACTGTTCCTCGGCCGACTGGTCTTTCACATTGGCACCTTTACGCAGGTCAGCTATAGCCAGTCCCAAATCCTTCTCCGTCATGCCTTGGTCTTTGAGCAGCGTGGCAACATTGCTTTTTCCCATAAGCAGACCATAAAGGATAAACTCAACCGACACATACTCGTCACCTGCCTTTTTGGAAAGTTCCTCAGCCTTCAGCAATACGCCGTTGGTCTCATTGGAGAGGTATGGCTCAGCCGACCCGCTTACTTTCGGCAGCGTTGCAATAATATTGTCAGCAGCCTGCGACACTGCATTGGCATTGATACCCATCTTGCTGAATACAAAATTGGTGACATTCTCGCCAACCTTGAGCACTCCTTTCAGCAAGTGAGCAGGTTCAATGTACTGCTGATGGTTGCTCTGGGCTATGTTGACAGCCTCCTGAACCACCTCTTGTCCTTTGATTGTGTAATTCTGAAAGTTCATATTCTTTTGTATTTATTGTTCAACTTTTATTAGAAGCACATCGGTAAGGCCTATTGCAGACCTCCAACACACCAACACCCTTCTCTCTCCAAATATCTTGCCAGTACTGATTTGTAGACAAACAGGCAGAAAGCGGGACCAAATCAAGACAAATTGACAGAAGTCCGCTCAAAAACAAAAATGGCGGGAGAACGTCATCAGACGCTAATCCCGCCAGTATCATCACCATATGTAAATTCAGAAAAAGAAATGGAATATGCCATAAAGGCAGGCCGCCAATAAACCGCTGACCGGGATGGTAAGTATCCAAGCGGTGAGCAAATCAAGGGTAACCCCCCAGCGAACAGCCGACAAGCGCTTTACCGAGCCAACTCCCATGATGCTGCCACTGATAACGTGAGTGGTACTTACAGGAATCTTCATCATCTCGGTGATGAACAATGTAATAGCTCCAGCCGTCTGGGCACAGAAACCTTCCATCGGCGCAATCTTGGTAATGCGGTTTCCCATGGTTTTCATTATCTTCCAGCCGCCCGACATGGTGCCAACTGCGATGGAAGTGAAACAAAGAATCGGAATCCAATCATGCACCTGCTCGGTGGTAAATTCCGTCATCATCATCCAGTGAGGCAGAGCTTCAGGACCAGTGGTACCATGAGAGCTGGTATAGGCAATCAATGCACACGAAATGACTCCTATTTCCTTTTGCGAATCGTTAAGTCCATGAGTGATGCTGAGGAATGCCGAAGACACCAGCTGCAACATCTTGAACCACTTGTCGGCCCGCTTGGGCTTGACCCGCTTAGCCAAGTGCATAGTAAGAATGGTAATAAAGTATCCACCAATCATACCCAGAATGGGGGCTACAAAGATAAAGGCGGCTATCACCAGCACTGTCTTGATATGAACAGCCCCCAAACCAGCGGCAGCTATAGCCGCACCCGACAAACTGCCAATAAGTGTATGCGACGAGGAGGATGGTATGGCAAACCACCAGGTAATCAGATTCCAGATGACCGACGACATCAGACCAATGAAAATAATGGGCAGGATATTCATTCCCTCCTGCGGCACCACAATCTTGGATACAGTATCAGCAATGCCGAACTCGCCAATGATGAATTTGGCAATAAAAAAAGCGACAAAGTTGAACCCTGCCGCCCATAGCACTGCTTGCCCTGGCGTAAGTACGCGTGTAGTCACCACCGTTGCGATGGAATTAGCTGCATCGTGGAAACCGTTGATGAAGTCGAACATCGCAGCAAGAACGATTATACCAATCAGTATCTCCATGGCCTCAAGCGTATTTAACAATCATCGTTTTTACCAATTTTGACACCGTGTAGGTTTCATCAATACAGCCCTCCACGTAGCTCATAATGCCTTTGTCCTTGATAATCTCCACCGCATCAGTCTCCTCTGAGAAGATGCGCGCCGTAGTAGCGTCGTAGAGGTCATCGCCTTGCTGCTCAAGCGCATGCAGGTTTTTGCAGGCCTCGAGCACCTCTTTCGGATTTTTCTGCACCGTTTTCAGATTCTGCGCAATGATTTGCAGATTGAGACAACAGTTGGAAATAATGAGGGAGGCTGACTCCAAATGTTGTTGCATGGTACTTGGCTGATACAACACGATACGCTTGCTGAGTGAGTTGAGCGCGTCAAGCACGTTGTCGAGATGCTCACACAGCGTTTGAATGTCCTCACGGTCAAATGGTGTGATAAACGTGTTGTTCAGCTCAAACTGAACTTTGTTCAACAAATCGTCACCTCTCAACTCAAACTCCTTCATTTGAGTCTTAACGGTGCGGGCCTCGTTGATGTCGTGAGAATGTACCAACGTCTTGAACGTGCTGGATGCTCCCACCAGGTTGTCGGCAATAGCCTGAATCATCGGGAAAAATTTATTTTCCTTTGGTTTGAGAAAAGAGGTCAGTGAATTTATGTTCATAAAGCAACTAATTAATATCTAATCTATTGTCATACTTTTGTCGCTGATTCCACACACAAATGTAACACTTATGAGGGACAGGGGACAAGAGATTCAACCAAAAGGGCAAATCTCTTGTTCAACTGAGTTCAGAAATCGGCTTTGCGTATTTCCACACGTCTGTTCATCTGGTGCTCGGCTTCCGTCTTGGCATTTTTGACTACAAGTCCCCGTTTGCCAAAACCCGTAAACATCAGTTTGGTAGCAGGCACGCCCTTGGCCACCAATTCTTCAAACACACGCTGCGCCCGTCTGACCGAGAGGTCCTGATTATACGCTGTGGTTCCCCTTTCATCGGTAAATCCATAAATGAGAAATTTACTGTCGGGATTGCTGTTGATGTAGTTGATGAGCATATTGAAATCCTCGGCATACGACTCACGGATACGGTCATCGTCTGTATCGAAGTAGAATATACGTTTACTTTGGGTAGCCGTCACGTTCTTTGAGACTTTGACGGCCGACGTGTTTTCGGAAGCCGAGTTGAGGGCAGAATGCAGCAAGCTGTCAGCCTTGGCTTTTTCTTCAGCCCGCTGGGCCACGGTAAGTGAGGATACGCCTGATTTACCTCCCGTAAGAGAGGAATCAGACTCAGCCTCACTTACAGCATGAAAAATGACTGGCATTGCCTCAAAATCGGGTTCTTCATTCTTTTCCTTTTTGTCCTTGAATCCATAGGCACGCCCTGGTGCAAAAGTATCGGCAGGGATAGCCTCAATCAATGGGCGGAAACTGATGGCTCCCTCCTGATGGAAGTTGGCTACTGGCAATTGGGCTTTGTAGATGTTCACATCACACATTTCGTTGGCATCATTCTTGCATCGATTGGACAAAACGTGTATCCAGTCTCCGACAGCTACCATGCTAAATTCGTCACTATTCGGATTACTGAGAACCGACAACCGCGCCACGGGCATAGAATCACGCAAATCAACGTAATAAAGATTATAGCGATGATTTTCGGAACGGTCGGATGAGAAATAGAGCAAAGTGTCCGCAACCACAAATGGATGCTGCTCATTGGCTTTCGTATTGATACTCAAACGATGAGGTGCCTGCCAAGTACCATCGCTGGCCTTATCGGCATACCAAAGGTCCATATCGGTACGTCCTTTTGACACAGCCGCAAAATAAAGGCGTTCTCCCTTGCGGGCAAGATTGGGATGACAAATACTCTTGATGTCCTTCGGATTGCCCATGGTATCGGTATAAGGGGCCTTGATACCCTTGTTTACACCTTGCATCTTCACCCGTTTCTGACGTGTCCACGCTTCTTCATACCATCGGCTGCTATACAGCTTGCCCAACGAAGTGAAATAAATGACATCAGCATAATCGTCATAAGCGAACTGGTCATCAACGGGCAATGCCTCCAATTCTGTGGCAATACGGAAATTATTCAAATCAGAGTTGTTGGAGACTGCCTCTACATAAGCCGTATCACTACGGAAAAAGAGAACCTGCTTGCGCTTATACAGCGATAGGCCCTGCTCAGGACCATAAGTATTGACCGACGAGTAGACGAGTTGACAGCCTTGTGCAAAACGCTTTTCAATCGCCTGCATATCAATGGCTGAAGCAAGCATCAAAAGTGCTAATCCCCAAAATTTCATCTTTTTTTGATATTTCTGTACAAAATTAATATAAAATCATCAAAACAACTGCCTTATTTTGCGGCTGTCTTGCGAGTTGTCGTCTTCTTGGTTGTGGAAGCGGCTTTGGCGGTTGATGTTTTTTGGGCTGACGTCGTTTTTTTGGCAGTTGCCTCCTTTTTGGCAGCTGGTTTGGCAGAAGCCGATGCAGCCTTTTTGCGTGCGAACCGACCATGAGCCGGTTTTTTGTCGCCCTGAGCCTTTATTATTTCCTGACAATCCGCAGCTGTCAAGGCCTTAGGGTCTTTATCCTTCGGTATCTTGTAGTTGGCATCATTGTAGGCTATATAAGCACCATATCGGCCATTGCATACCATAATACCTTCTGCCTCGAAGTTGCTGATGATTCGGTTTCGTTCTATTTCACGCTTCTCCTCTATCAGTTCTATGGCCCGTTCAGCCGTGATGGTCATTGGATCATCGGTCTTTTTCAGCGAATAGTATTTGCCGCTATGATGCACATATGGTCCAAAACGTCCGACAGCGATATCGAGTTTGGCTCCTTCATATTCACCCACCGTGCGGGGCAGTTTAAATAGGTCCATCACCTCCTCAAAGGTAATCGATTCCAGATGCTGGTCTTTGCGCAAGGGGGCAAACTTTGGCTTTTCCTCGTCATCGGCAGTTCCTATCTGGGCCACAGGGCCAAAGCGGCCAATCTTGACAAACACAGGTTTACCGCTGACTGGGTCGGTTCCAACCTGGCGTTCTCCGACTTTAGGTCCTTCCTTTACCTTTACCTCTTCCACAACAGGATGGAAATTCTTGTAAAAGTCGGATATCATCTTGTTCCAAACCTCTTTGCCTTCGGCTATCTCGTCAAAATTTTTCTCCTCTATAGCGGTAAAGTTATAGTCCATAATATCGGGGAAATTGTCTATCAAAAAGTCATTGACCACCATTCCGAGATCGGTAGGATGCAGTTTATTATGTTCTGCGCCAAACACTTCGGTCTGGTCCTCATCCTCAATTTTTCCTGCTTTCAAAGTCAATTTATTAACAGGTTTTTCCTCGCCCGAGATATCCTCCTTCAGCACATACTCACGCGACTGGATAGTGGAGATGGTAGGTGAATAGGTAGACGGACGACCAATACCGAGCGTCTCAAGCTGTTTGACCAAGCTGGCCTCAGTATAGCGATAAGGAGGTCGGCTGTAACGCTGCAATGCCACAATAGACTTGGGCAATTGCAGTTGCTGTCCTACCATCAAAGGAGGCAACAACGACTCGTTCTGGTCCTCTTCATCATCGGCCGACTCCATATAAACCTTCAGAAATCCATCAAACTTGACGACCTCCCCGGTAGCAGTGAACTTTCGGTTATCGCCCGATACCTCTATATATATGGTAGTGGTCTCCAGTTGCGCATCCACCATCTGCGAGGCGATAGTCCGTTTCCAGATAAGGTCGTACAAACGTTTGTCATCGGCTGTGCCTTCTATGGTACGCTTGTTGACATAAGTAGGGCGAATGGCCTCATGAGCCTCTTGAGCGCCTTTGCTTACGGTATGGTAGTTGTGTGTATGCAAATATTTCTCACCAGCAATTTGCAGAATTTCCTCTTTGCAAGTGCCAAGTGCCAAATTAGACAGATTGACCGAGTCGGTTCGCATATAGGTTATCTTTCCTCCCTCATACAGACGTTGGGCTATCATCATGGTTTTTGCCACCGAGAAACCCAATTTGCGACCTGCCTCCTGCTGTAAGGTAGAGGTGGTGAATGGCGGAGCTGGATGACGGACAATAGGCTTGGTCTGAACATCGTTGACGGTGAATGTGGCCGATTTGCACAAATCGAGAAAAGCCTTGGCCTCCTCTTTTGTCTTGACGGGTGCATTCAGTTCTGTCTTCAAAGAACTCTTCTTGCCATTGACATCTGTCACATCAAATACGGCCGACACCTTATAAAATGGTTCTGAATCGAAATCCTTAATTTCGCGCTCCCTATCGACTATCAAACGCACCGTGACAGACTGTACACGACCTGCCGAAAGTGAAGGCTTAACCTTGCGCCACAATATGGGCGATATTTCAAAACCGACAATACGATCCAATATTCGGCGTGCCTGCTGGGCATTCACCAAGTCCATATCTATATTGCGAGGATTGTCAACTGCATTCTGTATAGCGGTCTTGGTAATTTCGTGAAAAACGATACGATGATAATTTTCGGGCTTCAATCCCAGCACCTCATACAAGTGCCAGGCAATAGACTCTCCTTCCCGGTCCTCATCGGACGCCAACCATACCGTATCGGCCTCTTTGGCCGCTTTTTTCAATTCTGATACCAGCTTGACCTTATCAGGGGATATTTCATAGTCAGGTTTGAAATCATGATCCACATCCACACCTAATCCCTTTTTCTTCAAATCACGAATGTGTCCCATACTGGAAGTTACCGCAAAGCCGGCTCCAAGGAAACCTCCTATAGTCTTCGCTTTGGCTGGTGACTCAACTATTACCAAATTTTTTTGCATATACGCCTTATTATAAGAACGAAATTTTCCGCAAAGTAAGAAAATATAGTTTATATGCTCAAAATTATTTTCAGAAATTTCAAAAATATCACCAATTTTGACCCGATAATAAGACAAATCAATAAAATTGCCTAGATCGCGTTTCTTATTGACTACGCTGCAAACAACGGCATTTCGAAGAAAAAAATGAGCAAATGAATTATAATTAATGTTTTTTAAGAATTAAGGAGAAAATATATAAAATCAAAGTCTTTTTCCCATAAACAAACGGATGCAAGGGTTTTCAGAAGGAAAAGGGGCGCCCCTACTATGCTGAAAAACATATCGTTTGCTATTTCATATTTGGCACATTGATGCTAAATTTGTGCATCGCAAGTGATAAACATCACAATTCAGACGAAGATGTTTGCAAATAGTCAGCGTCTTGAATGTCTTGCGAAATTATAATAAACGAAAAAATCACCAATTTTTTAACTGAAGGTTTCCTTCAGTGAAAGAATTCGTGTTTTTTAAATAAAAAGGAGGAAGGCATGCAAATCAGAAGAATATTTCTCGGGGTTCTCATTACAGCACTGACACTGACAAGTGCCAATGCAAGAGGTCACAGAGGCAGCAAATACCACTATGCCAACAATGTGAAAGTGGAAGACGAAGTGAAAAAATTTCACAACTTTGAAAACAAAGAAAACACATACCCTGCAGAAATACTCTATGGCTCCACGTGGAGCAACTCTACATTAAATCCTTATGATATAGCCTTGCCTGACTCCTTCAAAATCGTCGTTTCCGACTTTTATCCACCAATCATACCACGCCACATAGCATCTGGCTACGGACCTCGCTGGGGCAGATTTCATCTTTTAAGCATTGCAACTGCCCTTGATCAAGTAAGTATATAAAAAAGGACA
>CALMUD010000196.1 GCA_937872735.1 uncultured Bacteroidales bacterium | reverse complement strand
CGCACAAGAGTATTATTAATTTGATTATCCCTAACGATACGGCTGTAGGTTGTGGAGCTGACAAGTTTAATGTTCTGTTCAACCTTACCAGTGTACGTACTGCAACGGGTGTTATCTGGAAACAGGATTACGATGGTTCTTGGGTTTCAATTGCAGGTACCTTCCTATATGATTGCTACCGCGATTCACTGGCTGAGAATCACCTGGTTTACAGTAATAATCCTACTACCTATGGTAACCGTTTCAAGGAAAGCTCATCGGCAAGCCGAGATGTATTCAACAAGTACAACGTGATATCTCGCCGCACGCAGAGTGGCAAGTATATTTACGTTGCAATGGATACCGTTTCGGGATGTACCGATACAGCTTCGGTTATTCTGAATGTACGTGAGCGTCCTCGTGTACAATTGGAAAGCGGTCGTTGGAATTTGTGTGATGGAAATGCGCTTGACCTTAACGGGTCGTTTGGTAGTGCGTTCTCGCATTGTGTACAGGATATGGGCACGCCGATTACCGCTCAGGGTTGGATGCTCGGTGATTCTGTTTACAAAGCTGGTCAGACGGTAGCCTATCAGGAGGGAAGAAAGGATACGCTGCTCTATTATGCTACTAATGCCTGCGGAACGTCCACCTCATTCAACAGTCTCTTTGCAGATTCGTGTGCAGGAGGTTCAGGAGATGATGGACTTACCACAGCCGACAGTTTGTCGTTGGTAGGCAGTCAGGCTAATCTTGATTTGTGGCGTACTGACCATTATGTGCCTCGTGACAGTGTCAATCTGGTGGTATATCCTAAGTATGATGCCTCCAAGTTGCTGTTGACCACTGAACCACAGGATAAGGCCCGTGTATGGGAGGGTGACGATGCAGAGTTGCATCTCACTTCACCTTATGAGTCTTACTTATATATGTGGTTCAAGGTGAATGGAACTTATGATGGTGCGGTTGGAGTTACCTTTGATGAGAATGGCAAGAGCACCAATCCATTCGGAGACGATGAGGATGATGAGTTGATGGATCAGTTCATTCGTGATACCACCAAACATTCGGCAGTAACCGATTACAATAATTACTCGCTCACCTCATTGCGTGATTCGGGTTCCTATTATGTATTGGTCGGCAATGGAGTTTGTCCTGCTGTCGCCACCAACCTCGTCTCTATTGATGTGATGAAGCAGTTGCCTACTGCCATTACTCCATACACCCGTGATGGTCTGAACGATGTGTTCATGAAGGGTCACCATGTATATATCTTCAACCGTTATGGTCAAGAGATATATGAGGGTAGTGATGGATGGGATGGCTATTATCGAGGAGTTCTAGCTGACCCTGGAGTCTACTTCTATGAAGTGGAGATGAAGAACGGGGTTACCCACAAGGGATCTGTCGAGGTGGTCAAGATTAAGTAATTGATTTAAATATTATAAAGAGGGTCTCTTCCTTTTGGGAAGAGACCCTCTTTTTGTTTAAAAAGCAAAAGTTGGAAATAAGATACCTGTGTTGACACGGGGAGCTTATTTGTTCTTGACAAGTCTAATTTTAATATTCAGGAAGAGGTATTGTCATTGACATTAAAGTATCCTCTAATTGTTCGTAATTAGAAACTATTATATTTTCCTCTTAATCCTCACAATCTCTATCCATTTCGTAATCAGGAAACAAATCATAACCTTCTTGCGAGAATCCATATATTGTTCCTCTATTGTCTTTATGACGGTTCATTCTCGTTCTGGAAAATCTAAAAATCCCCACAGATTAGCCATTTCTAAAATATCTGGTGCAAAATGTCTATAAAAGGGTACATAGTTTTCTCTCCCTTCACTTTCTGCTATGTTTGCTACTAAATTAGCAAACCGTGCTACTTCTTTGACCTTACTTTCCATGTCCTGATTCTCGCATGCAAGACGTTGTAATCCGTTTTCCTTATTATAATCTGGATAATATGATGTTTCTGATAATATCTGATTTACACTCTCCTTTATTGCATTGTGTATCTGAGACTCTGTAATTTTGTTTTTACCTATATTCTTATGATATTTATATGCTTTGTTTTTAGGTATATAATCAACGCCATCATATCCACCCTTTCTTGATAAACTATCCTTTCCAATCTCTGTGTTATTAAAATCAGGACAAATAGAAACTCTGTTATAGAATTTGCACTTTTTCGTTTGGTCAATATAGTTATTTGATTTTGACAAATTTATATATCATCCCAAACCTTCATCCATGTGCAATGATTAGATATTCTTACAATAGTGTTACCTAATATGGTATGATGTGAATCAGATTCCTTATTCGCTCTTTGAAAACGTATCTTTTCTTCTATCTTCTGAAAAATTTCTCTTTCATAAGCCATAATATTTACTTCTTTTATAATAAACAGTTGTAACTTTGAGAAAAAAAGGAAATATGATAACGGAAATCACGAATTTAATACAGCACAACTATGATTATGATGCAATATCATCTAATATTACTACAAATTGTTTGAAACAAATTGATATGGAATGGAATAAAGATGATAATATTAATAATCCATATGCTAAAGAAATACTTAATAATGATTTAGTCTTATCCATAGAAGACCTGAATGAGCCTTACGAAGTATATGCTTATTCTTTCTTCAAGGTTCATAAATCTGAATTAGGTAATAAAGCATACCAACTTACAAAAATCGTACTTGATTCGGAAATGTCAGATGATTTTATAAAATATTGTATTTCTTCTATATTAAAACATCTTTTAAATGGTGATGACACAATTAAAGATAGAGTTATTGTTAATGATAACAACTACCCTTTGGTATCATATTATTTTAAAGAAACAGAACAAAAAGTTATAAAAGAAATTTTAGATGAGTTTCATTTCGAGAAGAATGATATGACATCAAATGAAAGATTGTATGATTTAGTTAGAAAAATATGCCACAAAAAATAATAGAATTGTCTATTTTAGGATTACCATGAATTTGCTAAAAAAGCGGAAGAACCACAAATGTTTTTCCTTTTTTTTGTTTTTCATAAATAGACCCCGTGTCAACAGTTAAATTATTACCCTTACTTTTCGCTTTATCTTTTATCTGTTAGTGAAACATTTTCAGCATTATTCCCTGTTTTCTCTTTTTTATTGTACCTGAGTTCTTTCCCCAAGAAAATTTATAGAGGGAGTAGTAGTGAATAAAAAACAATAGAGGGAACAGCGCGTTTGACGTTGTTCCCTCTATTTGTAAATATCCTTTCTGATGCCGTTTATTCGCTTTCTACGGCACCCATATTGCTTTGCGCTCCTCTTACCTTCCCGCACTCATCGGTGCTCAAATCCACGCCTTCAATGACGCCGAGTGTGTTGACCGATTTGTCCAAATCTGCGTCAGTGCCGTTTTTCAATCTCAGTACTGGTGAGAAACCGCAATCGTAGCTCAAAATATATTTAAAGGCATCAGCAAACTTTCGGTGATTGCTGATGGCTACGTCATCAGTATTGCTGGTCAGTCCCTGGTAAGCAATGTAGCTGCTGCTGTTAAGCACATTAGGACCAGTGGCCTCTATCAGAGAGTTGTAGAACTCCATGGACCCCTTCTCGTTGAAGCAGGTGCCCATCAGCGTAGTGTTATACATCTTGACGGAAGTGCCCTCATTGCCAGCAAGCCGGATGACACTGCAAGCATTGTATTGTGAGTTTTGGCAGCGGTTGCTGTAGAATGTACTGTTAAGAATGTTGATGGATGGTTTGGCTTCGTCCTCAACCAGAATGGCGGCTCCACCCATGTTGGCGGATGTATTGTTGTTGAAGGTGGAGTTGCTGATAAGAATGGAA
>CALMUD010000195.1 GCA_937872735.1 uncultured Bacteroidales bacterium | reverse complement strand
ATCGGCTGTAAATGATAATTCCTGCCATTCGGGTGATGAACCTGAGTGGCAGGAATTTTTTTTGTTTCTTTTGTAGCTAAGAAAGGAGTAAAAAGGAGTAGCGCCAAGTTCTGAAAGCTAAAAATGCCACTTGCTTTGCTAAAGCCTTTTAAGTTCCGAGCCTCATCAATGTTATAAGCTGTTTTTTTCATTTAATGAAAAATTTATTTCAGCCCTTCCTTATGGTTGTCATTGAACCAGTCAATGAGCGCATCTCTGAACGAAAATTTGAATTTGAAATTGGTTTGGGCTAGTTTCTCTCCCGAAATATTGGTCGAAATCATCAGCTTTTTTACTCTTGCCGGACAGATTCCGAGGGCCCTTTTCCCGCCTAATGGCCCTATGATGGCAGCGGCAGCGAGCATCGGTCCTGCTGGAATCTTGAGTATGGTACGTTTCAGTCCGGTGGCTTGCAGCATATTGTCCACTATCTCCTGTATGGTGTAGGCGGGGTAGTAGGTACAGTTATATAGCGTCACGCCCGGTTGACTCTGTTCTGTAAGGTGCAGCATCAGTCTGACGAGGTCTTTGACATAGATGCACGCCTTGATGGTGTCACGTCTTCCGGGAAACATGAATTTGTGTCCGCGCAGAGCCCAATAGAGTCGGGTGAAATTCCCATTTTCTGCAGTCCCGAACACAACTCCGGGGCGTAATATTATCAGCCGGCGGCTGTTGTCGGCGGCTTGCCATATTCTGTGTGTTTTTTCAGCCACCAGTTTTGATATGCCATAGGGGGTGTTGGGCATTGGCAGCGATTCCTCCGTTTTCAGTTCTTCCGAGGCTCCGTAAGGCGCAATGGAACTGGTGAAGAGGATAGTGGTGATGCCTTGAGCGGAGGCATAAGCGGTGACATTCTCGGCACCCAGCATATTGGTTTCGAAATAATCCTTGTCGGGATAGCCAGGGGTGCGGTGTATGGCGGCAAAGTTGAAGATGACATCATCGGGGCTGGTGGCAATGTCGGCCGTTATGGGTTGTCGTACGTCTACCTTCACAAAAGTGCTGTCGCGCGGCTGCTCTGGCGGCACAAGGTCCATGTTGTAGATGGCGCGTTCGGGGTGTGCCTCGTGGAGCAGCCTCGTGAGATGTCCGCCAATGAATCCCGACCCT
This sequence comes from uncultured Bacteroidales bacterium, assembly GCA_937872735.1. Classification (GTDB taxonomy): domain Bacteria; phylum Bacteroidota; class Bacteroidia; order Bacteroidales; family Paludibacteraceae; genus Physcocola. Next base: position 2,215 of record CALMUD010000195.1, on the reverse strand, counting down.
CCAAATATGATGTAGTTCATTATCGGCCTATGCAATAATAGTCGAACCCGGCGGCCTTCATTTCGGTCGGTTCATAAATGTTTCGCCCGTCAATCACCAACGGAGTGTGCATCGTTTTGCGCACCACCCCCCAGCTTGGCAGTCTGAACTGTTTCCATTCGGTTATCAGCAGCAGGGCATCGGCATCCAGCACAGCGTCATACATATCGTTGGCATATATCACTTGGTCGCCCACTCTGCGCTGGCATTCCTTCATGGCTTCCGGGTCGAACACTTTCACTTTGCATCCCGCGTCGGTCAGCAGCTTGATGGTGACCAGAGAAGTGGCTTCGCGCATATCATCGGTCTCTGCCTTGAAGGCCAGTCCCCAAAGGGCGATGGTCTTTCCCTTCAACTCGCCCTTGTAATATTTTTTCAATTTCTCGAACAGCGTCTTTTTCTGTTCGGCATTCACATCCTCCACCGCTTTCAATAGTTTCATCTCGTATCCGCTCTTCTCGGCGGTCTTGATGAGGGCTTTCACATCCTTAGGAAAGCAGGAACCTCCATAGCCGCAGCCTGGGTAAAGAAATTTGCTGCCTATTCGGCTGTCGCTGCCAATTCCCTTGCGCACCATGTTTACATCGGCACCTACCAATTCGCACAAGTTGGCAATGTCGTTCATGAAGCTGATGCGGGTGGCCAGCATGGAGTTGGCGGCATATTTTATCATTTCGGCACTTGGTATGTCCGTGAAGATGACTCGGAAATTATTGAGCAGGAATGGGCGGTAGAGTTTCGACATCAGTTCCTGAGCCTTCTCGCTTTCCACACCCACAACCACACGGTCGGGACTCATGAAGTCTTTGACGGCGGCACCCTCTTTCAGAAATTCAGGGTTGCTGGCCACGTCAAAAGGTACTTTCACCCCGCGTTTGTCCAGCTCAGCCTGTATGGCAGCTTTTACCTTGCGGGCGGTACCTACGGGCACGGTCGATTTGGTAACCAGCAGTGTGTATTTGTTGATGTGTTGACCAAAAGTCTTGGCTACTGCCAGCACATATTGCAAGTCGGCGCTACCATCCTCATCGGGAGGAGTGCCCACTGCCGAGAACACGATTTCCACTTGGTCCAGCACCTTGGTCAAGTCGGTGGTGAAGTGCAAGCGCCCTTCTTTGACGTTGCGCAGCACCATTTCGTCCAGTCCAGGCTCATATATGGGAATATTGCCGCTTAGCAGTTCCTTGATTTTGTTCTCGTTGATGTCGACGCATGTCACATTCACGCCCATCTCGGCAAAGCAGGTCCCTGATACCAGACCCACATAACCAGTGCCAACAATAGCTATATCCATTTTCTTATGTATGTTTTTTCTGTTTTTTTCTGTTCTTCTTTGCGGTCATTGCTTGCCATAGTGGCAATCAATGATGGTTTTGACAACCTCTTTCACCTGATCCTCCTTCATGTCGGTGGAGGATGGCAACACCAAAGCCCTCTGGTACAGTACATGCGAAGTACCGTTGTTGTAGAATCGGAGGTCGTCATGTTCCTTTTGCAGCGGCTCAATCAGCGAGAATGCTGTTTTCCCGTTCTTTTCCAGCCGGGTCTTCAATTCCTCTTTGTCGAAATTCGCCTTGTAGGGGTCGATGGTGATGACATTCAGCCAATAATTAGGCCTGATATAGTTGATGTAGCTATGGTACATCGACACTCCAGGTATGCCTTTCAGCAAGTTGTAGTATTGCTTGCTTATTTCTTTTTTCCGCTCAATATCCGCCTCCAGTTTCTTCAGATAGTTGCCGCCCGACGGATTCCCCTCGTACAGCAGATTGTATTTCCTGAGATGGGCCTTGATGATGGGCATGACGCTTTCTTCTTTGCAGACCAGACAGGCAAAACCTTCCCTTGGATCTTCCTTCCCGCCAAACGAGAAGATGCCGAGGTCGCCGATGGTGCCGCAGGGTTTCTCCTCAAAGTAGGCGCCAATTGAGCCAATGCCATCTTCAATCACCCTGATGCCGAATCGTCGGGCCACGCTCATCACCTCGTCAATGTAGCAGGGCATCCCGTAGATGTGCGATACCACTATGGCCTTTGGCCTCTGACCTTGTTGCAGGATGGTGTCCAGCACGGCCCCTTCGAGCGTGACGGCTGCAATGCCCCAGTTGTCGGCTGCGCTGTCCACCAATATGGGGTGGGCGCCCATTCTGAGCAGGGTGTCCACAGCCATTGAGGG
>CALMUD010000194.1 GCA_937872735.1 uncultured Bacteroidales bacterium | reverse complement strand
TGTCTTTTTGTATCTTTCTTGTGATTTCTATAAATATATAGCCAATCGTTTAGCAAATATACTATAATATTTTCTTAGCATCCATTCCCTTTTTGACCAAATTTGTTATTTTTAGAAAATACGTATATTATTCTTGTTTTTTCTATCCATATTTTCAACTTCCTTTTGTATAAAACAACTTTGTTTTTGCTGAAATGTGCCAAACCACGAGGGCCAAAGGTATGGTGATGGCCAAAGCGGAAAGACAGCCTCCAATAAAGGAGAGGTCAAACCACCCGCAATGAGTGAGAATGACAATAATGGGGCAATGAAAGAGATAAATCTCGTAGGAAAAATCCCAGTTCTGTCCGATAGAACTTAAAAATGGAGTGTGAAATCCCAGCCAAAGGATCATGATGGTGAGTGTTGCCGGTTGCAGCACATCGGTGTGCAGCAGGTGCCCACCGATGAACAGCAACAAGGCTGGAATGACTATGCGGTTTTCAATATGGCGGGCATACTGATAATTGAGAGCAAACCAGCCGCCGGCTACGAAAAAAGAAATGAAAGCGGGAAACTGATGTGCCAGCAGAACAATGAACTTGTTTCCCGTTTCGGCACCAATGTGGTTGAGGCTGGCATCCCAAGTGACGGACAAGATGTATAGAACGGCCAAAAATATATTTTTACTTCTAATTGTTTTCATCCGGCTCCATCCCCAAATGATGAGAGGCAAGGCCAAATAGAAAGCGACCTCGATCTTGATGGTCCATAAGGCTCCATTGATGGGCAATCCGAAAAGAGCGCCGCCACTGGCAGAGACGGGAGATGGACAAATGAAGTTGAGTGTGAGAATGTTACAAAACAAATACTTCCAGAATGTCAGTGATAGAAAATACTGGCAGAATGTGGAGGAACAAAAGAAATAGGGGAGAATAGCACAGAATAGCACAGCACATAGGTAGGAAGGAAAAATACGGAGGGCGCGGTGCTTAAAGAAACTGAATACGCTGACGTTGCAGAAGTGCAACAAGTAACTACGGGTGACAAAAAAACCGCTCAGAATGAAAAATGTGTTTATACTGAAATTCAAAAAAAACCTTTGCCCATAATCACCTTGCCCAGAAAGAGTGAGACAATGTCCGAAAACTACCGCCAGACAGCATATAATGCGGATGGCATTGAAACTGTTGTTTTTGTCAATGGGTATGTCGTTTGTGAAAATATTGGGCATGACAGTGTTTTGTGTGCAAAAATAATGTTTCTTGTTTATATTTTGTTTTTCTCCAACCATTTCTTATCTTTATAACTCAAAAACATTTTAATGGTATGGTTGATGAATTTGTTCCTTTTCTCAAATCGGTAGCAGAGGATTTAAAGCGCAAAAACGGTGATAGCTGTGACCTCTCACGCTATACGGTGGTGTTCCCCAATAAACGAGCCAGCATTTTTTTTAATAGATACCTTTATCAGGCCTATAACAATACTGGGACAAGGACGCCCAAACCCGTATGGTTGCCGAAATATGAGGCTATCAATGGTCTGTTTCTTACCATGGCCCGCCAATTGGGTCTGACCCTTGAGGTGCCGACAGATGCTGATTTGAGACTTGTGAATGTGCTCTATCAAGCTTACGAAGAGGTGAATGTGACGTGGCAGAATGCCGAAGACAATCCCTATTCGCAAAGAATGTCCACCATAGACGAGTTTTTCTATTTTGGCAAAATACTGTTGGGTGACTTTGAGGATGTGGATAAAAATCTGGCAGATGCCCGCAGCCTGTTTCGCAATTATGCGGATTACAAGGAGATATCGGATGATTTCCTTACCAAGGAGCAGAAACTGATACTGAATGATTTGTTTAACTGGAACAGACCAGCCGCGGATAGCGGAGATAAAAATGTGGAAGCCTATCAGAATTTTCTGCATTTGTGGAACTCTCTCCATGATATCTATACAACATTCAGAGGAAAACTGCGCGACCAGCATCTGGCCTACGAAGGTATGCTGGAACGTATGGTGGCAGAGCGGGCTGATAGCCTATCTACCGACCGGATATATGTATTCGTAGGTTTCAATGCCCTTAACAGTTGCGAAAAAACGCTGTTCAAGGCACTTGACAAAAAAGGTCAAGCCCTCTTTTATTGGGATTATGACACCTATTATTTTAATAAATCGGGAGAGGAAGGCACCTCAGATTACGCTGATGCCCCCGGTACTTTTCTGTACGAGAATATCTGTGGTAAGGATAAGGCTGTGACCAATCCGAATGCCACATCGATGGTGGTGCATCTGCCTGATGATAAAGATCTTTGTTGTCGTGATTATTTATCACGATTCAAAAAAACGTCAGAGCCATTGATACACGTCAAGGTCGCCTCCACAGAATTGTCGCAAGCTAAATATGTGGCTGAATATCTGAAGGATATGAAACGGAGAAATGTGCCAGATGACGACATCGCCATTGTGCTGTGTGACGAGTCGCTGTTGCTTCCCGTTCTTCATTCCATACCCGATGAGGTGAAAGACTTCAACATAACCATGGGTTTCCCGATAGTGCAGACTCCCGCCTATTCGCTGCTGCAGCTGTTGCTTGATTTACAGTTGCGCCAATCGTCAAAACATGAATTTCTGTATCCTCAGGTAATGGCCTTGCTGCGTCATCCGGAAATACATCAGGCAATGCCGCAGCTATCGGTGGCATTGGTGCAGTCTTTGTCAGACAAAAAGCATTATTATTTGTCGGCAGAGTCGCTGGTCAAGATAGGCGAAGAAAACAAATCGGACCAAGAGGGGAGGACAGAACAAATCGCATTTTGCAAAAAAATGTTTACCCCCAGTGCTGACAGCACAGACCAATTGCTGGATTGGCTTGAAGACACGTTCAGAAGTGTGGCTTCGACGTATGTGACAGACTCGGCAGAAGTGCCTGATGACAAACAAGAAGAGGATGCGATAGATAACAACTATTCGGGATTGTATGAAGAATCCATTTATCAGCTATACAGACAGATAGGAGAAATCAAAGCAAGCCTGAAACAATTGGCAGAAGGTCAAAATCCGGAGATGCCGGTGCTGGGTGTCCCTATGCTGGCCCGGATGTTGCGGACTGCTTTTTCGGCTCAGTCCATCACTTATAGCGGAGAACCTGCAAAGGGTATGCAGATTATGGGATTTCTGGAAACAAGGAATCTGGATTTCAAGCATGTGCTGATGCTGTCGGTCAATGAGGGCTATATGCCGAAGTCGGGTAGCCAGACCTCCTTTATCCCTTATTTGTTCCGCCGAGCCTTTGGATTGCCGACGGTGGAGCATGAGGATGCCTTGTATGCGTACAACTTCTATAGACTGTTGCAGCGGCCAGCAGACCTTACATTTGTATACAGCACCGAATCGTCGGAGGTGAATTCTAGCGAGCCGAGCCGCTTTTTGCGTCAGTTGAAGTCGGAACTGGGAGCCTATGACAAGCCCGAAATCATAATGCCATCGTTTGTACCCGATGAGAATGGAATAATAAGTGTAAGGAAAACTCCCGAAATGATAGGGCAAATTATAAGCAAATACAAAACAAACAACGCATTTCCTCAAAATACTGAAGATAATTATCTGTCGCCAAGTGCACTGAATGTCTATTTTAATTGTTCACTCAAATTCTATTTCCAATATATCCTTGGTTTGAAGGAGGAGGAAGATTTTGACGTGAATGTGGATTCCGGCACCTTCGGTACCATTTTTCATAGGACGATGCAAAATATCTATTGCCGACTGGCAGGAGAAGAAGTGCATGGCGAAAAGGATACTCCATGTTGGGGGAAACCGTATCATCTTATCACCCCAGCCGCCTTGAACCAGTTAGTGCGCAAATCGGAAGGAACCCCTGCTTACCATTATCAGCAAACAGAGATAGAAAACTATGTGAACCAAGCTTTTCAGGATGTCATGGGAATAACAGCCGACCGATTCACGGGAGAGCAACTGATAAAGCGTGACGTGCTGGTCACTTTCGTAAAATATCAGTTGAAACAAGATTTGGAGTATGCTGGCAAAGAGGGCTTCGATGTCTACGAGCCAGAATCGCCCGTCAAAGGTGCCGTGGAAGTGAACATAGATGGACTTAAGGGATTGCCGGACGAACTGCAAACGAAAAAATCAATACTATTCTGTGTCGGGGGACAGATGGATCGCCGTGATGCCAAAAATGATGTGCTAAGGCTGGTAGACTATAAGACGGGAGGATCGTCGAATGACAAGAAATGCAAAATACTGGAGGAGCTGTTTGACGGTAAGGATAAAATGTTCCAAATCGTACTTTATTCGTATCTGCTGGCACGCCAATTGGGCGATTATCCTCTGCGCAAGATAGTGAAACCAGCTTTGATGTTTCTGAAAGAGGAGCATGCTGCCGATTACGTTCCAGACCTTTTGATTTCGGTGAAAAAAATGGGTGAAACGGGAAAGAAAGAAAAGAAAGTAAATGAAGTATTGCAAGTGAAGATGCAAGAGGGAGAAGCGGTAATAACAGGTGCTGAAGGCAGTGAATCCCAGTCCGATTTTATAACTCTACTGAAGTCGAAACTACGAAATTTGCTGGATGCGGATGTCCCATTCGAAGCAACTGATAACCCTGAGAAATGTACTTATTGCTCGTTCCTGTCGATTTGTCATCCGATGCTGCAAGGTCAAAGGGTAAATTTTGATAAATAATGAGACATTTTAACATTATCAAGTGCAACAAGTTGTTGTTTTGCTTCTTAATTTTGTGCCAAATTTGAAAATTATAGATTGTTATGATAGAATTGCCAAATGATGCGAATATGCTTTTCAGTTTTGTGAATATGAAACTGAGGGATGAATATGACTCTCTTGACGACATGTGCGAGGACCTGGATATACAGAAAAACTGGCTGTTGGACAAGCTGAAGGCAGCGGGGTTTGAGTATAACCAGCAGATGAACAAGTTTTGGTAATTTACATTTGGCAAAAATAGATAGATGTATTCACGAGAAGAGATAAAACAACTGCATAAAGAGTTTTGGACAGCGTTCGGAACCTTTTGTCAGCACTTGCCCCGTTTTAAATATCGTCACAAAGATTGGATACTGTACAACACGAGGATAAAGGGCGTGGAAATGAAGTTCGATGCCACTTGTGACGGTGCTTATGTCATTATGGAACTGAACAACAAAAGCGAACGTAAACGTTTGGCCATGATGGAATTGCTGAAACGCTACAAGGCGGTGGTTGATGAGGATTTTGCTGACGCTGTATGGGAAGATTCTTATATTAAGCCGTGTGGTACAGAGGTGTGCCGCATTTATCGTTGCCAGTCTGAGCTGAATATACATAAAAGAGAGCAATGGAAGGACTTCTTTGTGTATTTGTCAAAAAACATGTCGGCTCTTGAACGTGTGTTTGATGCGATGAAGGAACAGCTGCAGTATATAGCTACTGACAGTAACACGGAAAGTACAGAAGCGGAAGAATCCCTTTCGTGAAAAGGGAGAGAAAAAAGGCGAGGGCAGCGTTGTTATAACAACGCTGCCCTCGCCTTTTTTCGTAGGACAATCCGAAATTCAAACGCTAACCCTTGATGGTTACTTGCCTGGCAGAATTGTCAACCTCATCGATGTGAACCTCAACGGCATCCTCAGGAATAAGGTCTGAAATCATTTCTGGCCATTCGATAAAACATACGTTCCCGCTATAAAAGTAATCCTCATATCCGAAGTCATAGGCCTCTTCTTCCTTGTTGATGCGATAAAAGTCGAAATGGTAGATGGGAGCGCCTTTGCCATCCTGATATTCATTGATGATAGCGAAAGTGGGACTGTTGATAACATCTTTGACCCCCAGTTTTTCGCAAATGGCCTTAATGAAAGTCGTTTTGCCTGCTCCCATTTTACCGTAGAATACGAAAACTTTTTTGTCGCCCATCTTGCCCACAAACTGGGCAGCGGCCTCATCTATTTTGTCTAAAGAAGAAATGTCTATTTTGTACTCCATTTGACTTTCTATTTTTTTACGATTGCAAATTTAGCAACATTTTTATAATTGCCGTCTTGTGTGGCCTCAAAAACGAAGTAGATGCCCGACGGGGCGTGGCTGCCATTGTTGAGTTGTCCGTCCCAGGTATAAAGGCTGCCGTTAGACAGACCATGTACCAATACGTGCCCTTCGGTATCCGTTATTCTCACTTCCGTGTTCTCCATAAGTCCCGATATGGTAATCAGTCCGTCAAATTCGGGCCGTACTGGATTAGGGTAGACGTGAACGTCGTTCAAATTTTCTTTGCCTTCGGCGGCATCACCCTGATAGATGAACATTCCATTAGGAGTGGCAATGTACACTTCTCCGTTGTCGGTATTGATAGCAATGCCGTTGATAGTGTTGGTAGTGAGTGGACTGTTGTCGGTGGTGAAATGGTGAATTGTTTTTTGTCCGTCATCTGAAATCAAATAAACGCCAGACGCAGCTGTACCAATCCATTTGCGGTTGGCCCCATCGACAGCAATGGCATTAATTTGTTCCGTAGAAAGCAGATAGTCGGCCAATGAACTGTTGTCCTCGCGAGTGATTTTGATACGGGTAGCAGTATAGCCGCTATTGAATATGTTGGCTGTGTTTTTCAAAATGATAGGTCCCACATCGGTTCCTATCCAAATATCATGATTCTTATCCTCTGCGATGCTCTTATAAGTACTGGGCGTGACAGTGCTGCCATCGCTCAACGTAAAGGTGGACAGCCATTCCGTCTTGTCATCGCCAGTATAGAAAGGCGTATTATTGTCGTTGATGACGTAAACGCCTACTCCCAAACGAGGAAACAACATCCATTTGAATCCATTCTCACTTTGAAAAAGGTTGGTTGCTGTAGCCTTGTTGTCCAAATCGCTGTAAGATAGACTATGCCAAGTGCCATTGGCATCACGGGCCTTTAACAGATTTCCGGACTGGACATTAAGCACCCACAATACATTGTTTTTGTCAATCATGACCCCGTCGAGAAGTATCAAACTGGTGTCAGATGACCAGGCATCCAATTTAGTATTGGTTGAATAATATTTGTTTACCAATTTGTTGTCGTAGAATTCGAACAACGATCGCCATGTGGCCACGAACATTCTTTTGGTATCTTTGGGGTCGACGGTGGCGTCCCAAATGGCACGGAAAGCATTGTTGGCATTATAGTTTGTACCTAAATCTTCTCTCCTTATGATGGACCATGCATTATTTTCATAAATCTGAATGATGCCGGAAGCGGAGAAATCAGGTCCGTATCCCGAAAATAATTTGCCATACTGATATTTAATGAACGACACATCGTTCCAGCCCGGTCCTTCGGGGCAGAATACATTGATACGGGTGGCTTGTCCCATAGAAAACTCTTCCAACGAGTCGCAGCCAATCCAGAGGTGATTACTGGCGGGGTCGTATGAGGCATCGTAGCCTTTGTTGTATTGGAGAGTTTGACTTTGATAATCTTTGTCGTAAACTGCGGTAAGATTGTTGGAACTTTGCAGTGTCAGAAAGTCTCCGTTGACGTGGGCTTGTGATACATTGACAATGTCGGATGAAAACAGATTCCATTCATTCCCGTTTTTCTGATACCAGGAATTACGGAACAGGTTCAGCTTGTTGTTGAAATAAGCCAGAGTCTGTTTGGTATAAGTGTTGTTTGGCAAATTCATTTTGACCCAATGTGCGTAGTTTTGTAAGTTAGGGTCGCTGAGGCTGGCGGAATAAAGGGCGGAGGGGGTTAAGGCATAAATGCTGTCAGCCGAGGTCTGAACCTGGTCCACAGAAACATATTGTCCGTTGCTGCCAATAATATAGGTGTTGGCAATCTCCTTTTTCGCCATATTAATGGCCACAATGCCAAATCCGCATGATAAATAGGCAGTACCTCCTTTAAAGGCTATGTTATTGATGGTTTTGCTGCTGATGTCTTTCCTCTTCAGGTCGCTGATGTTATAGATGGCACCTCCATCAACGATGTCGATGTTCAGGTTGGAATAACAAATCAGCATCATATCATTATCGGTATTGTAACTGGCCAACGTTATGTCACCGTCGCTTAACCCGTTTATCTTGGAATAAGTTTCAATGCTGCTTCCTTGTTTATCGACAGAGAACAAAGAACCATTGCTGACTGCGAATACCTTGTTCTTGGTCTGAATCACTTGGCTGATGCCATTGTAAGAGAAGGCGGTTTTCCAGCCTCCCATTTCTATTTGAGCGTAGGCGTTGGAGGCGAACAAAGTCCCCAAAACAGTCACCCACCTTATGATGTTGCAGAAAGTGTAGCGCATGAGCGTTCTTGTTATTTATTGTTGAGATAAGCTATGAGTTTTTCTACAGCTTTGCCTCTGTGTCCGATATGGTTTTTTACCTCAAGAGGCAATTCGGCAAAGGTCTTGTCGTAACCGTCAGGCTGGAAGATGGGGTCGTATCCAAATCCTTTCTGCCCGCATTTCTCTGTTCTGATGGTTCCGTCGACGCGACCTTCGAACAAGGTCTCTTGTCCATCTATAATCAATGCAATGATGGTACGGAATCTGGCTTTTCTGTTTGATTCATTCGTCAATGCTGTCAATAGTTTGTTCATGTTGGCATCTGGATCTTTGCTTTCGCCTGCGTATCGTGCGGTATATACTCCTGGCGCACCATTGAGGGCCTCCACTTCCAAGCCAGTGTCGTCGGCAAAGCAGTTGCAGTGGTACCGTTCATACACGAATCTGGCCTTTTGCAAGGCATTTCCTTCCAAAGAGTCAGCCGTCTCGGGTATATCATCGTGGCAACCCAGTTCGGCCAGTGTTTTTATGTTGAAAGCCCCGTGAAGTTTAACCTCCACTTCAGCCACTTTATTCTTGTTGTTTGTTGCAAAAACCAGTTCTTTCATTGCGCTTTTATATATTAGCTTCAAAAATACTATTTTTTATTCATCTATGTCGCCTTTTCGTCTCACACTCTCTAAAAAAAACTAAATTTGCAATATAATGAACAAAAGAAATTATCAAAGAGAGTTGGACGCAGTCATCAGTGACGCGGTTTCCAAGCCGGAAGTGCCAACGCTGCTGTTACATAGTTGCTGTGCCCCATGCAGCAGCTATGTACTTGAATATTTAACGCAATATTTTGACATAACAGTATTCTATTATAATCCCAATATTTATCCAGAGCCGGAATATGCGCATCGGGTGGAAGAGATACAGCGCCTGATAGCAGAGCAGCCTGCACGGCATACTGTTAAGTTTATCGAAGGCCCATTTGATACCCCCCGTTTTTATGCGGCAGTGAAAGGGCTGGAACATGAACCGGAGGGGGGAGCGCGATGCCACGAATGTTTCCGTCTTCGTCTGGAAGAGGCGGCAAAGATGGCCCGGCAATTGAATCTTGAATATTTTACTACAACCTTGACTATCAGCCCACTGAAAAATGCGGATGTGCTGAATGTATTGGGAGAAGAATTTGGCAGAAAATATGGAGTGAAATTTTTGCCTTCTGATTTCAAGAAGAAAGGAGGCTATCTGCGTTCCATCGAATTGTCGAAAGAATATGGACTTTATCGACAAAATTATTGCGGATGTGTCTTCTCCCGCCCTCAGGAAAAGTAACAGACAGCGGCCAAATTTCGTTCTCTTCTTTTTTTTCCATAACTTTACACGTCCATTTTCTCAAAAACAGTTTTCTAAACGCATAATGTGCATGATGAGAAAAAGTCTTGTGATACTGATGTTGTCACTGTTCCCGTTGCTGGGAATGGCGGAGCGCATTGTGCACGTGTCGGGTGCAGTGTATGATGCCGGCCATAAGCCACTGGAACAGGTGGATGTGGTGGTGAATGGAAGCATGGTAGGAACAGCGACAGACTCGCTGGGACACTATTCGCTGGCTTGGCAGCCAATGGGGACGGATACGGTGAGTCTTTCGTTCTCAATGTTGGGATTTGGCGAAGAGAAGAAAATATTGAGAATAGACACCTTGAAGTCATCGTATGAAGTGAATGTGGTGATGCGTGATTCTGTGACGCTATTGCAGGGCATATCTGTTGTGGACCGTGCACGCCAGACCTCAGCGACAGTTAATCTGCCAGTGGAAAAAATAAAAGAGATACCTAATGTGAATGGCAGCATAGAAACATTGTTGCAAACACAAGCGGGAGTAACCAGCAATAATGAACTCAGTTCCCAATATTCGGTGAGAGGTGGCAATTATGATGAGAATTGTGTATATGTCAACCATATCGAAATATATCGTCCACTGTTGGTCCGGTCGGGCGAGCAGGAGGGACTCAGCTTTGTCAATCCGGATATGGTGCAGTCTCTGTCATTCTCGTCGGGAGGATTTAGCGCCGAATACGGCGACAAAATGTCATCAGTGCTTGATATACAGTATAAACAGCCAAAAGCATTTGAAGGGTCTGCTTCTGTCAGTCTGTTAGGGGCTTCCGTCTATGTGGGAGCCAAAACGGGTCCGGTAAGTCAAATGCACTCGGTGCGTTACAAGTCGTCGGAATATCTGCTGGGCTCAATGGATACGAAGGGAGAATATACTCCCCGCTTTTTTGATTATCAGACCTATCTGACATGGAATCTGGCCCCCAAATGGGATTTGTCATTCCTTGGCTATGTGTCGCGCAACAGCTATCAGTTTCAGCCCGAGTCTCGCTCCACCAATTTTGGAACCATGACATCAGCCAAGAATTTCACAGTGTATTTTGACGGGCAGGAAGAGGATTTGTTTCAGACCTATTTCGGAAACCTGTCGCTGAAATTCACACCCTGTAAAAATTTGGAACTGCAACTTTTGTCATCATCCTACTATACACAAGAGCATGAGACGTATGACATATCGGGCGAGTATTGGCTCAGTGATGTGGATGGCAGCAGCACATTGTCGGTAGATTACGGCATGGGCATCGGCACCTATCACCAACATGCGCGCAACAGACTGAATGCCACCGTGTCGAATCTGTCACAGATAGGCCGGTATGTATTGTCGAACAATGAACTGAAATGGGGTTTGACTTATCAGCGCGAACATGTCAGCGAACATACCAATGAATGGGAACTCCGTGATTCGGCAGGTTATTCCATACCATCGGGGCAGGATGCTTATGCCTTGTACTACAATCTGTTTTCACACAATGTACTGTCAGCCAATCGCTTGTTGGCTTATCTGCAGGATTCCTACAACTTTTATCCTACAGTGGGCAGAGTGATGCTGACAGCGGGGCTGCGTGGCAATTATTGGGACTATAACCAGGAACTGATAGTGAGCCCACGGGCATCGGTAGCCTTCTTCCCTGCCGCTCTTCCTAAATGGGGATTCCGTCTGGCTTCGGGTATGTATAGCCAATCACCTTTTTACAAAGAATTGAGGGACACTACCATCGCCGCCAACGGAAACGCTACGGTGACCATGAATAAGGATATAAAGGCGCAGCGTTCGTTCCAAGTGGTGGGTGCCGCCGATTATTATTTCCGTATGTGGCAGCGGCCGTTCAAATTCACTGCAGAGGCATACGGGAAATATATAGACCGTCTGATATCGTATAGTGTGGATAATGTGAAAGTGGTGTATAGCGGAAAGAATGACGGTACAGGGTATGTATTGGGTGGTGATGTGAAAATATTTGGAGAATTTGTACCAGGTACAGATTCCTGGATTTCGCTCTCAGTGATGCAGGCCAAAGAAAATATAGACGGAGATGGTGCCGGCTACCTGTCGCGTCCTACAGACCAGCGTTACAACATATCAATGTTTTTTCAGGACTATTTTCCAGGATATAAAAAATTCAAAGTCAACATGAAACTGGTATGGGCTGACGGCCTGCCCTTTGGACCTCCCCGTAGCGAGCGAAAGGATGCCATATTCCGTTCGAAAGCATACCGCCGTGTGGACATAGGTGCCAGCTATGTGCTGAAACGGGAAGATGAGAAATTTATGCAGCGTACCGTGCTTAGGCATTTGCACACCATTACAATAGGTCTGGATGTGCTTAACCTGTTTGATATCAGCAATGTAAATTCGTATTATTGGGTTACCGATGTTACCAATGTGCAATATGCAGTGCCCAATTATTTGACTGGCAGACAGCTGAATGCGCGGATTTCTGTTGATTTCTGAGGTGGAAGAACAATGAGAAATTCTTTTGCCCGTTAAAAATGTTGAATCCATTATAAATGTAATGATGTTCCGGATTGTTCGATTTGTCATAATCTTCTTTTTCGTGGTCACTGAGGCTCAGGCCGTTGGGGAGGCTCCTCGTGATTTGATAGATGGCCTGGATCAGACCTTATCCAATATACGGAAAGAAACGGTGGATAGTCTGAAAACAGATTTGTCAAACCGCTATGTGAGAGATTTTCGCACCTATGGCAGAACCGCAGCCTACGATTCTCTGCGTGCCCGAATCAACGTTATCAATGCATCGAACGAACACAATCAATCGGACAGTCTTGTCATTTCCAACAATGTGGAACAGCCATTGTCGGAGATAGACCGTCTGAAAAAGGAAGTGCAGACCTTGAAAAACGAGATTGCGCAGATGAAAAAAGTGCAATCCGGAGTCAAGGAACCCGAGTTGACTTATCAGCAGAAACGGGCGCGATGGATAGTTAAAAAGCTGATGATGGACAATGCCGCCCTTACAGACTCTATGACTCGGCAAAACAGAGACACCACATTCGGACAGGTACCGCTTGTTTTTGACTCGGCCTCTCGTGAAGCCTATTTGCCTATTGCCTTGTTGCCTCCGCATCGTGATAAATACTTATTGTCAGCCTCCAAGTCTGCACCTGGGCCATTGGACCATTTCGAACAATTGTATCAGTCGGAAAAGATGAAGAGGATAGTGCGAGAACAGATGCTGCTGCAGGTGATAGACCGAAATCCAGCGGCGGTTGACTACTATATGCTGCCCGAATACGTGGATGAACTGCCCGAACTGATAAAAAATGCGGAAAAGCCAACATTGCTTGATGTGAAGGGTGTGGATGTGAATTCGTTTGTAATAAATAAACCAACGTTACAAAAGCGGGCAGATGACCCATGGAGTACGACAGGAAAATTTGCGATGCAGTTTTCTCAATACTATGTGACGGACAACTGGTATAAGGGAGGAGAACCGAATGCGACGCTGCTCGGTATCTTCTATTTGGAGCGAAACTATAAGAAGGACAAAAAAATATGGGATAATTCTCTGGATGTGAAACTGGGATTTTATACCACTCAAAATGATACAATACGTGCTTTCCGTGTCAATAATGATGTGTTTAAATTGACATCTACATTAGGGTATCAGTCGATGTTCGCAAAGTGGTTTTATGCGGCTTATGGCGAATTGAACACCCAGATGTTCCGCAATTACAAGGCAACCAATTCGAATGTGATAAAGGCTTCTTTTTTGTCGCCCACACGTATTTTCCTCAGCTTGGGAGCCAAATATGAATATAATACCAATGTGTATGCCTATCTTTCACCGTTGGCCTATAAACTTTTGTTTTTGGTAAACAATGATATAGAAGACCCCAAAACAGTAGGCATAGAACATGGCAAGGTCCAAAATGATTTCGGATTCTTTGGAAAAGGCAAACTGAAATGGAAATTCTCCAATGATGTGAATCTGGAATCCTCCTTCGATATTTTTTCGCCCTATTCATTTGAAAATGTGGAGTTGGATTGGGAAACAGTTGGCAACTTCGTGATAAATAGATATCTTAGTACCCGTTTGTCTTTGAATCTGCGATACGACAGCACTCCGATGTCAACCGATTATGACAGCCCCAAACTCCAGATACAGGAGCAACTGAGTTTTGGATTTAATTATGTGTTCTGAAAAAATGAAAAAGATGAGATATATTCTTTTGCCCTTATTGGGATTTTTTATGTGCTTGGGCTCATATGCGGAGTCTGAAATATTTGTGCCTTCCGATGATTGTTATCCGGACCCAGTGCTGGATAGCATCTCCATAGGCAAGGATAATGTGTATGTGCAGGACCATGTGATTACTTCTGGTGAAATGGCCTATGTGATGGAGAAGGTTAATCCTGCACTCTATACAAAACTGAGAAAGGGTCGCCGGATGTATTTATGGGGAGCCTTGGGAACCTTTGTCGGAGCCTCGATGATGGTTACGGGTTATGTATGGAATGATAATTACTCGGATGCGCGGCAGGACGTTGGACGAGGTCTGATGATAGCAGGAGCTCCTGTTGCAGCTGCGTCTATTGCCACCTTTACTGTTGGTACCTATAAATCGCATAAGGCAGTGCAGTCGTTCAAACGTAATTGTCTGGGTATAGCCTACGCCCGTTTTGATTTGGGATTGGGCCTTGATAATGTGGCTTTGCGCGTTACCTGGTAGCGGCCCCTATCTGTAATGATAAAAAAACAAAATAGGCTGCATCATAAGAATGATGCAGCCTATTCTTTTGTTGTCCCACGGGGACTCGAACCTCGACAAACAGTACCAAAAACTGTTGTGCTAACCATTACACCATGGGACAATCCTGAAATAAGTACTCTCCCTAAGGGAAAGCAGTGCAAATTTAAGCCAAAAAAAGGAAAGAGCCAAAAAAATATCGGCTTTTTTATAAATGAATACTATTATTTGGCAATAAGCAGGAAGTAATTCTTTTTTCCTTTTTGAGCCAAAATGTATTTGCCGTCGAGTAGTGTGTCAGAATTGACAGTAGAAGCGATGCCTGAAACTTTCTCTTTGTTGATGGAGAAACCGCCGCCAGCAACCAGCTTGCGCATTTCACCTTTGGATGCAAATACGGGTGCTTTCTCAGTGCAAAGCGTCACCACGTCAATGCCAGCCTCAATGTCCTGTCGGGATATTTCGAAATGAGGAACCCCTTCGAAAACGGATAGCAGGGTGGCCTCGTCAATCTTCAACAGAGAATCCTTGGTGGCCTTTCCGAACAAGAAGTTAGAGGCTTCTACCGCCATCTCATAGTCGGCTTGCGAGTGAACCATGGTGGTGATTTCCTTTGCCAATGTCTTTTGCAGCAGACGCTGGGCCGGGTCCGCCTTGTGCTGTTCTGTCAAGTCATCAATGGTAGGCTTGTCGAGAGAAGTGAATATCTTTATGTATTTGGCGGCATCCTCGTCGCTGACATTCAGCCAGAACTGGTAGAAAGAGTAAGGCGAAGTTCTGTTTCTGTCCAGCCAGACATTGCCACTTTCCGTCTTTCCGAATTTTCCACCATCAGCTTTTGTTATGAGCGGACAAGTGAGAGCGTAAGCCTCGCCACCGTTGATGCGCCGTATCAGCTCAGTGCCTGTGGTTATATTTCCCCACTGGTCAGACCCGCCCATCTGCAACTTGCAGTTTTTCGTCTTGTTGAGGTAGAAAAAATCGTAACCCTGAATCAGCTGGTAGGTAAATTCGGTGAAAGAAAGGCCATCGCGGGCTTCTCCGTTCAGACGTTTCTGAACGCTCTCTTTGGCCATCATATAGTTGACAGTAATATGCTTACCTATGTCGCGGACAAAATTCAGAAAACTGAAATCTTTCATCCAATCATAATTGTTTACCAATTCGGCCTTGTTGTCAGCATTGCTGTCAAAGTCGAGGAAGTGCGAAAGCTGCTGTTTGATGCAGTCCTGATTATGCCGAAGGGTGGCCTCGTCGAGCAAGTTACGTTCAGCACTTTTTCCCGAAGGGTCACCAATCATTCCAGTGGCGCCACCAATCAGAGCTAACGGCTTATGTCCGCAGCGTTGCAGATGTCTGAGCATCATGATGCCGCAAAGGTGTCCAATGTGCAAAGAGTCGGCGGTAGGGTCAATGCCTACATAAGCGGTTACCTGCTCCTTCTCTAACAATTCTTCTGTACCAGGCATCATGTTATGTAACATGCCACGCCATTTGAGTTCTTCTACAAAATTCATCGATTTATAATGAACTGGTTTTAGTTATTTTTGTGAATCTGTCCGACATTTGCAGTCGGGCATCCCATTTCGGGTGCAAATTTACAATTCTTATCTTACAATTTCAGATTTTATTTGCGATAAAAGCCAAATCTATATATAAATGCCGTATCTATTATGCATAATATTTTTTGTTTTTTTGTGCGATAACTGCTAATTTTGCACATTCAAAATACGCTCGGTAGCGGACCGTCGTGGAGGCCTGCGACTGTGACCTATTATAAAGTCAGCAAATAAGTAGAATAATAATAATTTTAACAGATAGATATGATTAACTCTCAGGAAATCAAAAACGGAATGTGCCTGAAAATCGATGGCCAATTCTATTTCGTAATCGAATTTCTTCATGTAAAACCAGGAAAGGGCAACACCTTTATGCGTACCAAAATGAAGAATGTAAAGACAGGCAAGGTATTGGAGCGTACATTCCAGATAGGATTCAAATTGGAGGATGTCCGTATAGACAAACGTCCATATCAGTTCCTTTATAAGGAAGGTGATGACGCTTATGTGTTCATGAATCAAGAAACATTTGAGCAAATCAATATAGAGAAACAACAGATAGAGGGCGTGGATTTCTTGAAAGAGGGCGATGTTGTTGATGTCGTTTCGAACGATGACAATGTGTTGTATGCTGAGTTGGCTCCGAAAGTAGCACTGAAAATAACATATACAGAGCCAGGCTTGAAGGGTGATACCGCAACCAATGCGCTGAAGCCAGCCACAGTGGAGACAGGTGCTACTGTGAGAGTTCCACTTTTCATCAATGATGGTGAAGAAATTATAGTTGACACACGCGACGGATCTTATGTTGAGCGTGCCAATCCATCAATAAAGAAGTAACAAACGCGCTGAATAAGTGCCAAAGAGGGGAGACATCTTTAGGGGGTGTCTCTTTTTTTTGTTTGCAGTTGTGTTGAATATTAGTAAAAAAAGTGATACTTTTAATGTCTTTTCGCCCAGGCCCGCGTACGAAGGCCTCCGCACCAAGCAGATAAAAAGAATTAATAGATAAAAAAACATGGAAAACATTCAACAGAAGGGCAACTATACGATGGCCCTGGTCACGCTGACGACCCTCTTTTTTATGTGGGGATTTATCACCTGTCTTAATGATTTGGTGTCGCCATATATGAAAGAGATGTTTCAGTTGTCTCACTTTCAGGCCAATTTGGTGCAGTTTGCATTTTTTGCAGCCTATTTTGTCATCTCGCTAATCTATTTTTTGATATCCAGTCTGAAAGGAGACCCGATACAGAAAATAGGATATAAAAATACGATAGTGGCAGGATTGCTGATATCGGCAGTGGCCTGTTTCTTGTTCTTCTTTGAAGCAAAATCGGCGCATCCGCAATTCCATTTGTTTCTGATGGCTTTGTTTCTGTTAGGAACGGGGTTCACCTTTCTACAGATAGCGGCCAATCCGTTGGTGTCAATTTTAGGAACACCAGAAACATCGTCCAGCCGTCTGAATCTGTCACAAGCGTTCAACTCGTTGGGAACGACACTGGCACCCGTTATAGGAGGCTATTTCATCTTTAAATTTTTTGTGGATAAAAATGCTTCGGATGCGGCAGCCAATGCCCATGCGTTACAGGTCCCATATCTCTTTTTGGCAAGTGTGCTTCTTGTTTTGGCTGGTGTCATTTTCTTTTCGGATGTTCCAAGCCATGTGGGTCAGCAGAGCGAATCTACAGTCCGTGGCATGGGAGCACTTCGCCATCCTTATCTTATATTCGGAATGCTGGGTATATTCTGCTATGTGGGAGCAGAGGTGGCCATTGGCAACAATCTGATTTCGTATATGAAGGAATTTCATAATCTGGATAAGACCTTGGCGACGTCCTACCTTTCATTCTATTGGGGAGGCTCCATGATAGGCCGTTTTATGGGGTCCATCTCCATGAGCAAGATGCCGAAAGCGAAAAAGTATCTGCTGATGGCCTTGGCAGGTATTGCCACCGTTTCGTTGATATTCTATATTACCAATCAGACCGATGCGCATATACAGTTCACCCAGGTCTTTTACTTTCTGCTGTTCCTGGGTCTGAATTATTTGGTATTTATTGTGGCAAAATCAGTTCCGTCACGTACTTTGGGCCTGTTTGCCGTGGTGAATATCTGTCTGATATTGGGTATGCTAAATAGTAATGGCAGTGTCTCTTTATGGATGATACTGGCTGTGGGTCTGTTCAACTCCATCATGTTCTCCAATGTGTTCACATTGGCCATCGATGGTCTGGATGAGTATACAGCGCAAGGTTCGTCTTTGCTGGTAATGATGATTCTGGGAGGCGCGCTGGTACCGCTGCTGCATGGGTTCATAGCCGATAAACTGGGCTCTAAAGTGGCATTTGTGGTGCCGATGGTATGTTATGCCTATTTGTTGTGGTATGGATTCTTTGGTTCGCATATAGGCAAAAAGAAAACGGTGGAAGTAAAGAAGGTGGAGCATCCTGAGAGTATGGTGCTTGATGATGCCTCTCAAACAGAACAGGAATAGTAAGCATAAACAAATTAAATTAATTATATGGTATCTACAGAAGAAAAGCCATACGTGGTCGGTATCGACCTGGGTGGCACTAATACTGCATTCGGCATTGTTGATGCCCGTGGAAACGTCCTGGCATCCAATTCTATCAAGACACAACTGTATCCAGAACTGGACAAGTATATGGATGCACTGTCGGATGCGATGAAAAAACTCATAGCAGACAATTGTGGCATAGAGCGAGTAAAGGGTATTGGCATAGGAGCGCCTAATGCCAATTACTATACAGGAAATATAGAGCATGCTGCCAATCTGCCATGGAAAGGAATTGTGCCTTTTGCCAAACTGCTTTCGGAGAAGATGGGAGTGCCAGTGGCACTGACTAATGATGCCAATGCGGCAGCCATTGGTGAAGCTACCTATGGCGCAGCCCGGGGTATGAAGGATTTTGTGATGATAACCCTTGGTACGGGAGTCGGCAGTGGCATCTACGCCAATGGTCAGCTTGTGTATGGTCATGATGGCAATGCGGGAGAACTTGGACACGTGATAGTACGTCGAGGTGGCCGCCAATGTGGCTGTGGCAACAAGGGTTGTCTGGAAACCTATACTTCGGCAACCGGAGTTGCGCGTACAGCGCGTGAGTTCTTGGAGCAGAACCCTGCACAGGATTCCCTGTTGCGTAAAATACCAGCAGACCAAATCACATCAAAGGACGTGTATGATGCCGCGACTTCGGGTGACAAAATGGCGCAGGATATCTTCCAGTTTACTGGCCAGATATTAGGTGAAGCCTTTGCTGACTTTGTTAAGTTCAGCAGTCCAGAGGCAATCATTCTGTTTGGCGGTTTGGCCCATGCTGGAGATTTGTTGCTGGTACCAATCATGAAGTCGATGGATGAGAATCTGATGCCAGTGTTCCGTGGCAAAATCAAGGTGCTCTTCTCCAAGATGAAAGATGCAGATGCTGCCATTCTGGGAGCTTCTGCCTTGGCTTGGGATATCAAGGCTTGATTTTTATTCGTCTGGTAATAATAAAACCGGGAATGGCTGAGGCTGTTCCCGGTTTTTTAGGCTGATGACAAATGTCAGAATAGAAAACAAGAAGCCCGTTCCTCCTATTGGGGAACGGGCTTCTTGTTATTTGCCAATGTAACTCAAATATGAGTGTTAGAATCTGAGACCCAAAGTCAGCATGATGTCGTTGGTATCTTCTGTCTGACTGATTGGATCTTTGATGTCTGCAGAGTTCATCCATTCATAGAAGTCTTCTTTCTGACTCTTGTGAATGTAAGCCAAATCAGTATAGAAGCACTTGCCAGCGTATCCGAATCCTAATGTATAATAGGTTGCCTCCTTAGGTAATACAACGGAGTGATCCTCATCTTTTGTCAGTAAGTAACTTCTGCTCAAATCTTTTGTGGGAGATGTTACATAAGCCAGACCGCCTCGCAGAGCGAAACCACTTCCTAATTGGAATTCAGCACCCACTTTAATGGTGTTGGTAGCTTTCATTACTTTGTTGATATCATTCTTGATATTACGGAATTGACCCTTGTCGTCTTTCTCACGCATTGCCGTGTAATCCTGATAGATATAATCAATACCGATTATAGCCAACTTGTCGATAACGAAACCTACGCCACCATTGAATTTAAGAGGAGTCTGTAAGTCGTATTCAATATCGTCAATTTCTTTTTGTTGCATGTAAGAACCTTTAATAGCATCGCTACCATATTCGGGGTAGATGTTGTCTTCGTTGAGACTATACCATGTCGGTGATTGGAAAGCTAAATTAAGTCTCATGAAGTCAGCTGGTTTTACAATGGCTCCCACTTTTACATTCCAACCACTGCCGTCAATGTCGTAGCTGGTTTCCTCATCGCCATATTGTCCATCATTGAAAAGCGTCGATTCTGTGTAGTGCAGACTTACAGCATTGACACCCACGCCCAAAAATACCATATTGCTGATGTTCAATCCGTAAGAGAAATCCCATTCGCCTGATCCGTGGTCTGTAGAGAACTCGTTGCCGTAGCCTTGTTGTTTGGTTGTCACCGAGTCGACGGTCACACTATGAGTGCCTTCGGTATATGTGCTGCTGCTGAAGTTGCGTAGACGGTTGTATGAAATGCCGAAGGAAGAAGTTACATATCCTGATTTGTTATGAGAACTGCCGAAATTGACAATGATGCCGAAATTATTGATGTTCATTCCCACTTGCCCATCATTGTCGATGTGTAGGTTCGGAGTCAAAGAAATATCAGATTTTCTGTAAACTCCCAGTCCTGCCGGATTGTCCTTTAACGTACTTGCATTTCCGCCGAAAGAGCTCATGGCACCAGCCATACCCGAATATCTGGCCGTTCCCAATACAGGTTCGTCGGAACTCAGCGTAAGTGCCTGATAAGTATCTTGAGCCATGCCCAAAGATATGTTGGCAGCGATGATGCTGCTGATTAATATTGCTTTTTTCATATTTAATCGTGTTTTTTTCTGTGATTATTTTAGTTTGTTATCTGCCAAAGCGGCCACCACCCATTCTGCCACCTCCGTTGGAACCTCCGTAAGAACGGCCACCTCCGTTGGATGATCCACCTCCATAAGAAGCTCCGCCGCCATTAGAAGAGCCACTTCCTGAGGAACGATAGCTGTCACTGCTGCTGGATGACCCTCCAAAACGGCCACCTCCAAATCCTGGATTCGAGTAGGTGCGAGGTGAACTGCTATTGCTGCCACCGGTATAAGACCGGCTACCTCCATTGGAAGAGCGTACTGTGGATTCGTTGGAAGAACCGGCGTCGCCAGAGTTCCTATATACGCGCCCACCTACACGGCTTCCTCCGTTGTTGACAGAATTACCGTTGTTGTAGATACGCGAACCTCCGGCATTTCCAGATCTGTAGCTGGCTCCAGCTGATCTTACTCCGTCATTGTCGGTGTTCCTGTAAACTCTAGGTCCAACAGGGTATCCACCTTGAGCTCTCTCTTTAGTCCCGATATGGTTATTATAGTATGGTCTGAAATTGCCTCTTGGTCCATCCCATCCTGGACGTCCGTAGTAGTAAGGGTCATTGTAGTAGTAAGGGTCGTGATAGTGTCCATAATATCTAGGACGGTACCAAGGGTCATACCAGGGATCGTAGCAGCTGTAGTAGGTGTTGTACCAAGGGTCACCCCAAGTCAGTCCCCAACTCCAGCTGTAATGCCAGCCTGGAGAGTAATAGCAGTAGTAAGGGTTGGCGCCCATGATATATACATTGGTGGTTCCCTGGTTATTACTGTTTCCGTTAGTTGACTCATAGACGGGCATATCCGCGTCATGATATTTATTGAGACGGCGAGTGTAAATATAGTCGCTGTCGTCATAGGCAATCAATGAATCGGTATCGTTGGCATATTTTGAAGCCTCGTATCTTTGCATTGCCGCCTCCTCTGCCTGTTGCTTGGCATAAGCTTCCTCTTCCGCTTTCTCATCCTTTTCAGAATAATAGATGTCATCTTGCGCGTGCGCAAAAGTTGGCAGCAGCAGAGAAGAGCAAAATACCGCAATTATAAGATTCTTGTTCATATAGTGTCCTCCCAAATTTATTTTGTTTTCTGTTCTTTACTTAGGTATTACAAACATTGTGCCACACTTGATTTCGATATGCCACAATTTGTTTCTATCTTTGTAACTGACAAAGATAATTAAAATTGGTGTAACTCCTTTATTTATCTATGTTTTAAAAAGTTAATATGGATTATTTCGAGTATCATTTTGTCTTTTGTAAAGACGAAAAACCATTTATAGCCGATTTGTTGCCGACAAGTCTGGCTGAATGTGGGTTTGATAGTTTTTCCGACGCATCAGACGGGATTATGGCTTATAGACCAGCGACTTATACTGATGATTCGGATGTAAGGTCGCTGTTGCTCAGTTTCGAATTTGATAAGAATGTCACTTTTGAAAAAAAACTGATAAAAAGTAAAAATTGGAACGAGACTTGGGAAAAGGAATCCTTTTCGCCTGTCACATTCTGTGATGAATGTGTGGTCCATAGCCCCATGTCAACCAATGTGCCTCCGCTAAAGTATGATATAGTGGTGGACCCTAAGTTGTCGTTCGGGTCGGGGCATCACGAAACCACCACGTTGATGATAGAACGTATTCTCCAAACCCGATTTGACGGGAAAAGTGTTCTGGATATGGGGTGCGGAACGGCTGTACTGGCTATTTTAGCCTATAAAATGGGAGCGGCATCCGTTTCTGCCATAGATATTGATGATTGGGCCTATAGAAATGCTCAGACCAATTTTGAGATGAATGGCGTCAAAAATTTTGATCTCCGTCTGGGTGGGGTAGATGTCCTGCCACAAAATCAGTTTGATTATATTTTTGCCAATATCAACCGTAATATATTGTTGGAAGGCATTCCTCATTATGTAAAATGTATGCGTGCTGGCAGCCGATTGTATCTTAGCGGATTCTATGAGGGGGATATTCCCGTGGTAAGGGGAGTGGCCGAACCTTGTGGCTTGCGATATCAAGAAGACGTGACCAAGAAAAATGAGTGGGTTTCCATTTCGTTTGAAAAACAATGATAGAAGACAATAATATATATAAGGAGAGTGAAGAGTCCCGCCTGGCTTTTGATTTAATACAGAATACTGGAACTTGTGTGTTCTTGACGGGAAAGGCAGGTACTGGCAAAACAACATTTCTGAAGCATTTGCGGCAGAAAGTCAGCAAGCGTATGGTAGTGCTGGCCCCTACCGGAGTGGCTGCAATCAATGCTGGGGGAGTGACGTTACATTCATTTTTCCAACTGCCGTTGGAACCTTATATTCCCGACTCCGATTATAGGCAAAACAACCGATATCAACACTTCAGCAAAGATAAACTCAACATTATCAAGAGTGTAGACTTGATAGTGATAGACGAGATAAGCATGGTGCGGGCAGATGTTCTGGATGCAGTTGATGCCTCCTTGCGCCGCATACGCCATAGCAAACTCCCTTTTGCAGGAGTCCAGTTGCTGTTGATAGGTGACTTGCAGCAATTGCCGCCAGTGGTGACTGAACAGGAAAACGCTTTGCTCAGCCAGTATTATACGTCTTCATTTTTCTTTAACAGTCGGGCTTTGAATCAGACCAATTATGTATGTGTGGAATTGCAGAAGGTGTATCGCCAGTCAGATGAGGATTTTGTACGTCTGCTCAATAATGTCAGGGACAACAAGGTGGATGATGAAACGCTGCGTCAGCTCAACCAGCGTTATATTCCAAATTTTAATCAGTCGGCTGACGATCACTTTATCAGATTGACCACGCATAACAGCAGGGCAAAGGCTTACAATGACCAGCAATTATCAGAATTACCTACTTCTGAATTTCATTACGAGGCAGAGGTCGATGGCGATTTTCCTGAATATGATTATCCTACCGATGCGCATCTGTGTCTGCGAGTAGGGGCTCAGGTCATGTTTGTCAAGAATGACCCTTCTTCGGAAAAGTTGTTTTACAATGGAAAAATTGGCAGGGTGACAAAATTGGGAGAAATGCATATAGAAGTCCGTTTTCCGGATGGTGTAGCCGTAAACGTGCAACCACAACAATGGGAAAATACCAAGTATACCATTAACGAGACCTCCAAAGAGATAGAAGAAAAGGTACAGGGAACATTTACCCAATATCCCTTGAAACTGGCATGGGCCATTACCATACATAAAAGTCAGGGATTAACTTTTGAAAAGGTGCTGCTTGATGCGTCAAATGCGTTTGCTCATGGCCAGGTGTATGTGGCTTTGAGCCGATGCAAATCGTTGCAGGGATTGGTGCTGAGTTCGCTGTTGCCCAAATCGGCGGTGCTCAGCGAAAAGGAAGTCACGGACTACAATGCCAATATCAGCAACCGTCAGCCATCGGAACAAGTCGTGGCGCAGATGAGAGATTCTTATTATTTGCAACTGTTGATGGAACAGTTCGACTTTGGAAATATCCGTCAATATATGCTCAATTTGATACGGTTGTTTGAAGAGTATCTGGCTCACATCTATCCAAAACAGACGCAGGCATTGATAGAGACGCAGCATTTGGCAGAAAATGAAATATATGATGTCGCGGGGAAATTTGGACAGCAGATACGCAGTCTGAACCAAAGCCCCAAAGACAAGCCGATGCTCCAAGAACGCACGCAAAAGGGCGCGGCCTATTTCTTGTCACGGTTGGAGGAACGGTTTGTCCCTGTTCTTCAACTGGCTTCGGTGGATGTTGCCAACAAAGATGTAGCTAAGCGGTTGAATACGGTGCTGGCCGATTTGCAGCTTGAATTAAAAATGAAATATGCCACATTGAAGGCTACATCGGTTTCCTTCTCGGTTGCTGATTATCTGAAAGCGAAGTCGAAATCGTTGATTCAAAACATTGATACTAACGAGAAACGGAGAAGCTCCAGAAGCAGAGAAAATGCTTTCTCGAAATCTGCAGAAAATCAGAAAACGGCATCGATGGTGACCTATCCTGACTTTTATAAGGCCCTTTGCAATTGGCGTATGGAAGTATCGAAAAAGAAAGGAATAACCGAATCGTCGGTGTTGTCGCAGACCTTGCTGCTTAATATAGAGGAACGTAGGCCAAAGACTTCCCAACAACTAAAAGCGGTGCCAGGATTTGGTCGTACTAAATTGGAATATATGTCCGATCTGATAAGTCTGGCAAACAACGGAGTTTTTTTTACCCAAAAAAATGAGCAGGTGGAAAAATCTTTCAAGGTGCTGTCGACCATCGAAAAAAGTTATGAATTGTATAAGCAAGGAAAAAACATATCCGAGATAGCAAAAGAACGCAGTCTGTCGGAAGGTACCGTTTCGGAACACTTATTGAGGTATGTTGAATCAGGCGATATCCCATTGTCAGACCTTGTGCAGGCTCCTAAAATACAGATGATACAAGCCTATATGAGCCAGCATCCATCACCAGCAAAACTTCGGGACATATACGAGGCGCTCAATGGAGTCTGCTCCTATTCGGAAATCAGATTCGTGATGGCCACGGCAGGTCGTAATAACTGATTCCTATGTATCAAGGTGTGAGAAAAAAGAACTAATTTTGCAAAGGAGGACCATTAGAGGAAACCGCCAAAAATATAGGTCATGAGATATTTTATAAAATATTTGAGCTATTTGCTTCATTCCCGTCATAGACACGGATTCGGTATTCATTCTCCCTATGTCTATTATTTGATGACTAATGTCATTGAAGAGGAACTGCCTTATTACAAATACAGTCTGATAGAAAAAGTGAGGAATGTATTGCTCAAGACAGACGAGAAAATAGGTGTGTTTATGCCCAACGGAGAGAAAAAACTGAAAAAGATAGAGGATGTGGTATCTCAATGGTCCATAGGCCCTAAATATGGTCAGCTCCTTTTCCGTCTGGTCAATTACAGCAAAGCCAAGACAATAATAGAATATGGATCAACCTCCGAAATTACCACCATGTATCTGGCAGCGCCAGATTCAAAGTCAAAAGTTTTGTCCATAACCAACCAGCCGGAATTGGCGGACCTTTCACATTCGATGCAAGAACGAATCGACATGAAAAATATAGAGCAGATGGTGAGTTCAGACAATGAATCAGTGTATCGGAAACTGACGGCCGACGGAATTTCTGCCGATTTCATTTATTTCAGCCGGTCCAATCCGTCTACCTTGTATCAGTTGGCAAATTTGCAAATGGTGCCAGCTGTCCACAAATTTATTGTGATAGCAGGCATCCATCGTACTCCAGCCATGGAAATGGTCTGGTCCCAATTAACGGACCATTCAGAAGTGAAGGTTTCCTTGGACTTGTTTGAGGTTGGAATATTGATATTGAATCCCGATTTACAAAAGGAAAAGTATATTATATATTTCTAAATGGAGTAGAGAAAAGAAATTGATTTTCTAATCCAGTAAAAATTTTCTTCATTTAGAATTGAACTTATCAAAAAAAGATATATTTTTGCACACCTCTATGAGGGCATTAATTAAGTAATAATTAAAAGTTCTGTCTTTATGTATTGGACATTAGAATTAGCTTCAAAGTTGGAAGATGCTCCATGGCCTGCCACAAAGGACGAGTTGATTGATTACGCAATGCGTTCGGGAGCTCCTCTTGAAGTAATCGAAAACCTCCAGGAATTGGAGGATGAAGGTGACGTATACGAAAGCATAGAAGAGGTGTGGCCCGACTATCCGAGCAAGGAAGATTTTTTGTTTAACGAGGACGAGTATTAAGAGTCGTGGAACGGAAAATCGCGGTTGAAATAAAAAAATACCCTTAAAAAAGGGGCATTTGTTGTGATTTATTGCAAAATTCACTAATATTGTTGTCGAATTTGGTCGTCATCTTATTATGGGTATAAAAAGGGAACTGATTATATGTTTCATAGCACTTTTCCCGATATCGGGATTTGCGCAATTTGACGCCCAAAGAACTCAATATATGTACAGTCCCACGGCTGTCAATCCTGGTGCGTTGGCATCAAATGATATGCTAAACGTATTGGGTGTTTATCGGTTGCAGTGGGCGGGTTTCTCCAATGCCCCGAAGGACGTTATTGTGTCGGCTGATATGCCATTCACTATTGGAGATACCAAGCATGGTATTGGTGTCAGTTTTCAGGATGAGAATATAGGTTTGTTCGAGAATCAGACATTCATATTTCAATATGCCTATCGGTTTCCCCTTTGGAAGGGAAATCTTGGTCTGGGATTGAATCTTGGATTCATTGATCAATCATTTGACTACGGGAAAGCTGACGTGACGGGAAACAAGGGTTCTGTTGTGGATGGTGACAGCTACCACAGTGATGAGGATCCGATGATTCCTACTTCTGATCAGAATGACATGGCTTTTGCCGCTGGTTTTGGTGCCTATTATTCTGATACGAAATTGTTTATAGGCCTTTCGGTTTTGAACCTTAATCGGCCGTCATTCGATTTCGGAGATCGGAAGAGCACACGTCTGAACTCCAGTCACCGCTCA
>CALMUD010000193.1 GCA_937872735.1 uncultured Bacteroidales bacterium | reverse complement strand
TATAGAAATAAATAAAAACCAAGGGCTTCGCTGGCATTTGCCGACGAAGCCCTTGTTGTTGTGTCGATTTCTCTTTATTCTATTTCTTCCACTCCGAATCCTGCTTTTTTCAGATCCTCCCAATATTTGGGATATGATTTGGAGACCACAGCGGGGTCCTCTATTCGGATGCAGTCAAGCAGCAGACAGGCAGGAGCAAAGGCCATCGCCATTCGGTGGTCTTTGTAGGTGCCGATGACGGGTTGCTGCTCGGCCGGGCAATGTTCACCCTCCCAGGCCAGCGAGCCGGGTTGAGGCTCGGTCAGCCGATAGCCCAGACGGGACATTTCGGTGATGAGCGCTGCTATGCGGTCCGTCTCCTTTATTTTCAGATTGTCCAGCCCGCTGAATGTGAAGTGAATGTTCAGCAGGCAGCAGGTCACCACTAGCGTTTGCGCCAGGTCAGGCTGTTCCACCAGATTCACCACATAATTAGTGGTGGTGGGTGCTTTTTTGATCAGTTTTATGCCATTTTTCTCAAAAGAAGTGGCGATGCCCAGAGGCTCGAACAGACTGGCAATGTGACTGTCTCCCTGCACACTGTCGGCATAGAGGCGGGGCAGTGTCACCTCACCCTCCTGCGCCAGCGCACACAGTTGGTACCAGTATGACGAGGCCGACCAGTCCGATTCCACCTCCATATTGAGGAATCCATAGTCTTGTGGTCCTACGCTGATTTGGTTCTCCTCCCATTTGCTGGCCACCCCGAATTGCTTCATCAGTTGCAACGTCATCTGTATGTAGGGACGCGATACCGTCTTATTCTCCAATGTCAGTTGCAGCCCATCCTGCATGGCAGGGGCCGCCATCAGCAGCGCCGAAATGTACTGGCTGCTCACGCTGCCGTCGAGGCTCACTTTCCCGCCTTTCAGTTTCTTGCCGCGTATGTGCAGGGGCGGAAAACCCTCTTCGCCCGCATACTCAATGTCCGCACCCACTTGACGCAAGGCCTCCACCAATATGCTGATGGGGCGTTTTTTCATCCGTTCGCTGCCAGTCAGCAGACAGTCCTCTCCTGCCTTTTGTGACAGATAGGCGGTAAGGAACCGCATGGCGGTACCCGCCGCGCCAATGTCGATGGTGCCGTGGGCAGGCTGTGCCAGAGCTTTCACCATCACGTCGGTGTCGTCGCAGTGGGCAATGTTGCCTATATGCCCCTTGCTGCCGCCCATGGCATTCATTATCAGCACACGGTTGCTGATGCTCTTGGAGGCGGGCAGGGTTATTTCCTGATTGATGCGGTTGGCCAAGGGGGCCGTTATTCTGTATTGCATATCCTGGCTTTTCAGTTTTACAGTCCTACCTCGTCGCGGTAGTAGTCGATAGCGTCAAAAATATCCTTCTTTTCCACATTCTGGTTGATGCGGATGTCGCCGATGCCTGCCAGCAGCGAGAAGAGGATGCGTCCGTCTCCTACATTCTTTTTGTCGTGCGTCATCAGGTCGTATAGGTGGTCATACTGTTTGCAGGTCACATTCAGTGCGCCATAGTTCTCCTTGATGATGCTGACAGCCTCTTTCAGCCGTTCTTTCGGGAAACCCGTCAGTTTGTACGACAGATACAGTTCGCTTATCATGCCGTAAGCCACAGCGTAGCCGTGCAGAATGGGGTGTCCCGTCTCCATGGCGTAGCTCTCGAAAGCGTGGCCGATGGTGTGGCCGAAGTTCAGCGCCTTGCGTATGTTCTGTTCGGTAGGGTCGATGGCTACCACGCGCTCTTTTACGGCAATCGACTCGCGCAGCAAGGCTGGCAGCTTGCTGTAGTCTATCTCGGCAAGGTCGAATTTCAGAATGTCGTTCCAGTTGGTCTCGTTAGAAATCAGCCCATGCTTTATCATTTCGCCAAAACCTGACAGAAAGTTTTTGCGGTCAAGTGTCTTGAAGAAGTGGACATCAATCAGCACACTTTTGGAGCTGTTGATGACGCCAATCTCGTTTTTAAGTCCGTTGAAGTTGATGCCCGTCTTGCCTCCCACAGCCGCATCGACAGCCCCCAGCAGTGTGGTGGGTACATTGACGTAGTCCATGCCGCGTTTGAAGGTGGAGGCGGCAAAACCGCCAAGGTCGGTCACCATGCCGCCGCCCAGATTAATCATCAGCGATTTGCGGGTAGCCTTGTTCTGACTCAGAAACATCCATACCGAGGCCAGCGCCTCCAGATTTTTATGGTCATCGTTCGGTTTTATCTCTATCACCTTTATCTGATTGAAGAAATCGTCTTTTTGCAAGGCTGGCAGGCACA
The DNA here is from genome assembly GCA_937872735.1 of uncultured Bacteroidales bacterium. Classification (GTDB taxonomy): domain Bacteria; phylum Bacteroidota; class Bacteroidia; order Bacteroidales; family Paludibacteraceae; genus Physcocola. Next base: position 1,390 of record CALMUD010000193.1, on the reverse strand, counting down.
GCTCGCGGGTGGTACTGTCCACCAGTATGAATATCGATTCGGGGGTGTGTCCCTCGCACTCTTTGTGCAGCTGGTCCAGCAGGTCGCCGTTGCACATCATTACGCGTTGTTCGTTCATTTCGCTCTTTGTTTGGTTGCAAATTTACTAAAATCTTCGCCATTTTCATTCCTCTGCTGCGGCATTGTTGCTTTTGTTGTTGAGTGTCTCGATAAGTTGTTGTATTTTTACGTTATGGATAATTTTGCAGCTATAGATTTTGAGACGGCCAACAACGAGCGCAGCAGCGTTTGCAGTGTGGGCGTGGTGATAGTGCGAGGCGGAAAGGTGGTTGATGAACAGTATTTCCTCATTCATCCCGAACCGGAATATTACAATTACCGTTGTACGATGGTTCATGGACTGACGGAAGAGGATACGGAAGGGGCTGACATCTTTCCGAAGGTGTGGGCCAAGGTGGCTCCGCTCATCGAGGGGTTGCCGCTGGTGGCGCATAACAGTGTGTTTGACGAGGGTTGCCTCAAGGCGGTATTCCGTGTGTATGGCATGGACTATCCCGATTATGAGTTTCATTGCACTTGCCGTGCCGCCCGCCGTATATTTGGTAGGGAACTGCCCAACCATCAGTTGCAGACGGTGGCGGCCCGTTGTGGCTACGACCTCACCCAGCACCACAATGCGCTGGCCGATGCCGAAGCCTGTGCCGCCATTGCGGTGAGAATACTGTAGTGATTTTCTGTCTCTATCAAGCAGAAAAAACGAAATTATTAATCTCCGTTGTGTTTTCAATTGTACCGATTTGATACAATTATAGTTTATCATAAATAAGAATGGATTTTCGCCTATTATCAATAGGTTGCAGACATACAACTATCAGACAAAAATTAAAATTTCCTAAAATACACACCTTTCTTTCCCTTTGCTTATTTTTGCAGCTGTAATAACAATTATCATTATTTGGAACTTTTTCACAACATAATTTTTTAATATGTCAACAGAATCCCAAAACATAGAGTTCAAAGAATCTTGGAGAGACGAATATCTGAAATGGATATGTGGTTTTGCCAATGCTCAAGGTGGTTCCCTCCTTGTTGGCATTAGGGATAATGGTGATGTATGCGGAGTGGAGGATGTTAAAAAGTTAATGGAAGATATTCCAAATAAGGTGCGTGACTTAATGGGTATTCTCGTAGATGTCAATTTATATCAGAAAGAGAATAAGAATATATTGGAAATCAGAACGGACTCTTATCCTTACCCCATCAGCTATAAAGGTAAGTATTACCAACGTAGTGGAGCTACAAATCAAGAATTGAAAGGTGCTGCGCTCGATCGTTTTATGCTTCGTAAGCAGATCGGAAGAGCGTCGTGTAGGGAAAGAGTGTACGTCCT
>CALMUD010000192.1 GCA_937872735.1 uncultured Bacteroidales bacterium | reverse complement strand
CACTTCTACCGTATTATCCGAATTATAGATAATGTAGATGTTTCCATCTGCACTCACATCTGCGACATCAGCAAATGTCATACTATCAATATTGGCTATATCAATGGTCTTATTGCCATCTGCCGTATTGAAGATAACACCACTTGCCTTCATTTTAATAGAGTCGACAGCCGACACTAACTTATCGTATGAAACGACTCCTCCTTTATATATATATAGGGTCTCGCCTGCAAACAGCATCAAGCCGCACAAGAGCGATCCGCCAAGTAATAAGTGTTTTTTCATAATTTACTGAATTTAATTACTGTGTTGTTCATTTTTATCAAATACATTCCTTTCTGCAAAGATCCAATATTGATAGACCCACCTTCACCAACCACTGTGTGAAGAACGACCGAACCTGATATGGAATATATTGTAATATCTGTGTTACCAGCAGCATTAACCACATATAGTCTATCTGTTGCCGGATTTGGATATACAGAAAGGTTTCCATCAGAACTGATGGATTCAGTATGTGACGAATTCTGAGAGAAAAGAACCTTTCGGATATCTGCCAATGCAATTGTTGCATCGTTACTGACTCCCTCGGTGCTTATCACCAGGCTATTTCCCGAAAAGAATACTTTTCCACTCTCTGATACAGAGTAAACACTCTCGGTGTTATTCGCTTTCATTACTACCGTAACCTGAGTCGCGGCAGATGCCGGGGCCAGTACTGCCTCTGCGTACCAGCAAGAAGCGACGGCCATCAGTTTAAGTAAATTTTTTGTTTTCATATATTTTGCTTTTAATCTATTATTCTCTTTTGACGGTACAAATATGTTACTAATCATCCGAGATTGATAAAATATTCAGTGTAGTTCTTTTTTTTCACGACAAAAAACAAAAGCAAAAGACAAAAGGGCAAATTTGAGATACGAACGAATGCTTTTTATGGAACAAAAGGGCACAAAAAAGGCCAGCTCTTTAAAAAGCTGGCCTTTTTCTATTACGACCTACTGTCGCTATCTATTATTGGATTATTTGCTCCAATCCTCAGCAGCCTTACGCACATAAGTCTGATAACGACGCTGAGCACAACGCTTTGCTTCATCATACAACTCCTGAGCCTCAGTTGGAAATGCTTTCTTTAGTGATAAGTAGCGAACCTCACCCTCAAGGAATGCCTGGAAATTATCCCAATTAGGTTCCTTTGAATCAAGAGTGAATGGGTTCTTTCCTTCTTCTGCCAATTCTGGATTAAATCTCCACAAGTGCCAATAACCACATTCAATGGCCTTGGTCTCCTCTGCCTGGCTCTTACCCATGCCACCCTTGGCTTTCAATCCATGGTTAATACAAGGTGCGTAACCAATAATCAAAGAAGGACCATGATAAGCCTCAGCCTCACGGAAGGCCTTTAAACATTGAGCAGGATCAGCTGTAGATACCTGAGCCACATAAATATAACCATAGGTAGCCTCCATTAATCCAAGATCCTTTTTAGTGATTCTCTTTCCACCTGCAGCAAATTGAGCTATTGCGCCCAGAGGTGTTGCCTTTGACGACTGTCCACCAGTATTAGAATAGACCTCTGTATCTATAACAAAGATGTTAACATCCTCACCCGAAGCCAAAACATGATCCAAACCTCCGTAGCCGATATCATAAGAAGCACCATCACCACCAATAATCCATTGGCTGCGTTTTACCAAGAAATGTGCCAATTCTGAAAGTTGGGCACATACAGGACAACCATGAGCTTTTCCATCTTCAATCTGAGGTTTCAGTGCATCTGCCGCCTTACGGCTTCCATCAGCATCTTCTCTATTAGCAATCCAATCCTTAGCAGCCTCTTTAAAGGCAGCTGGAACTTTCTCGCTAGCGATTTCCTGCTCCAATAAAGATTGGATACGGTTACGCATTTTCTTATTAGCCAATGTCATACCCATACCGAACTCGCAGAAGTCCTCGAACAAAGAGTTAGCCCAAGCTGGACCTTCACCCTTCTCATTAGTACAATATGGAGTAGATGGGATAGAACCCGAATATATAGAAGAACATCCAGTTGCATTAGACACGATTTCGCGGTCACCGAACAACTGAGAAATCAATTTGACGTATGGAGTCTCACCGCACCCTGAACAAGCTCCAGAGAACTCAAATAATGGAGTTGCAAACTGAGAGTTCTTAGGACTCTGCTTTACATCAATTAAATCCTGCTTGCTCTTTACATTCTTTACACAGTAGTTCCAATTGTCGGCTTCAGAATACTGACTCTGAAGAGTAGCCATGCTAAGAGCCTTCTTGTCTTCAGTTGTTGCCTTTGGATTACCTGGACAAATATCAACACAGTTGCCACATCCAAGACAATCCATCACATCAACCTGCATACGGAAGTGCATACCCTTCATGGCTGCAGGAGCCTTCATTTCCAATGTATCGGCCTTGAAGCCGGCACTCTCTGTATCATCCATAACGAAAGGACGAATGGCAGAATGAGGGCAAATGAATGCACACTTGTTACATTGGATACAATTAGCAGAATTCCATACAGGAACGAAAGTAGCGACTCCTCGTTTCTCGTAAGAGGCTGTACCCTGTTCCCATGCACCATCTTCATATCCCTTCCATGCTGAAACAGGAAGCAGATCTCCATTCTGTGCATTGATAGGACGAACCAGCTTATTGATAAATTCTGGATCATTGTTCTTTTCCTCTTTATCCTCTGGAAGATTTGCCCACGATGAGTCAACAGTCAACTGCTTGTATTCGCCACCACGATCAACGGCTGCATTGTTTTTATCAACAACGTCCTGACCTTTCTTTCCATACGACTTAACAATAAATTCCTTCATCTTGGCAACTGCCAAATCAATAGGAATAACCTTTGTGATACGGAAGAATGCTGACTGAAGTACCGTATTTGTACGGTTGCCCAAACCTATTTCTTGTGCTATCTTTGTTGCATTGATATAATATACAGTGATATTATTCTTTGCAAAATAAATCTTCACATGGTTAGGCAGATTCTTAACCAATTCGTCTCCATCCCAAATGGTATTAAGCAGGAATGTACCATTCTTCTGCAAACCACGTGTGACATCATACATACGCAGATAAGCCTGAACATGACATGCCACAAAATTAGGGGTTTTAATCTGGTATGTTGAACGAATCGGAGTGTCTCCAAAACGAAGGTGAGAACAAGTGAAACCTCCGGATTTCTTTGAATCATAAGAGAAATATGCCTGACAATATTTGGTTGTATTGTCTCCAATAATCTTTACTGAGTTCTTATTGGCACCTACAGTACCATCTGCACCCAAACCAAAGAATTTGGCTTCGAACATACCCTTGCCTCCAAGAGCCATTTCTTCTTTCTGAGGAAGAGATGTAAATGTAACATCGTCAACGATACCCAGCGTGAAATGATTCTTAGGTTCATTCATTGCAAGATTCTCATATACCGACATTATCATGGTAGGTGTGGTATCAGCAGAACCCAAACCATAACGACCACCGATAATCATAGGTGCATTTGGTTTACCATAAAAGGCATTCTTTACATCCAGATAAAGAGGCTCGCCATCAGCACCAGGTTCCTTGGTACGGTCCATAACGGCAATTCGTTTAGCCGTCTTTGGAACAGCTGCCAATAATCTGTCGTTAGAGAATGGACGATACAAATGAACTGAAACCATACCCACCTTGCTGCCATTAGCATTCATGTAGTCAATACATTCACGCGCAGCTTCCGAAGCAGATCCCATCAAAATAATAACGCGATCGGCATCAGCAGCACCATAATAAGAGAATGGCTTATATTCACGGCCTGTGATCTTTGATACCTCAGCCATGTATTTTTCAACAACATCCACAACATTTGTATAGAATGCGTTACCAGCCTCACGATGAGAGAAGAATGTTTCTGGATTCTCTGCCATACCCTTGGCCATAGGATGTTCTGGAGAAAGAGCGCGAGCGCGGAATTCAGAAAGAGCCTTCTGATCGACCAATGGACGAAGGTCTTCCATATCCATCTGTTCAATCTTATGATACTCGTGTGATGTACGGAATCCATCAAAGAAATTAAGGAAAGGTACACGTGTTTCAATTGTTGCCAAATGAGCCACAGCAGACAAATCCATAACTTCTTGAACAGAACCTTCACACAACATGGCAAAACCAGTCTGACGGCAAGCCATAACATCACTGTGATCACCAAATATACACAATGAATGAGTTGCTAATGTACGTGCAGATACATGAAATACGCAAGGAAGAAATTCTCCTGCTATTTTATACATGTTAGGAATCATCAGCAACAAACCCTGCGATGCAGTAAATGTTGTAGTAAGAGCTCCAGCTTGCAATGAGCCATGAACAGCACCCGAAGCGCCACCCTCTGATTGCATTTCCTGAACAGTAACAGTGTCACCAAAAAGGTTTTTGCGTCCTTTACATGCCCACTCATCAACATGCTCCGCCATTGGTGATGACGGTGTGATAGGGTAAATGGCAGCAACTTCTGAGAACATATAGGCGATATGTGCCGCAGCCTCATTTCCGTCACAGGTGACGTATTTCTTTTCTTTTGCCATAATGAATATTTTGATATTTTAAAAAAATTATGTTTCCTCTTGTTTGTATATTTAGTACATAAGTTTGTATATTATTGAATGTTTACACAAAAATACCTCTTGCATACAAAATTACAAAAAAACTATAGTATGTTTCCTTTTTTTCTCATTATTTATCAAAAAAGCAAAATTCGGACAGAACTATACCATTCTTATTTTGATTAAAGAATGAATAATTTATGAATTTTATACTCTATCGTTAATCTTTAACCAATTGTTCTGCTATATTAACAGCTTGTCGTATACGGTCCGCCATACCTATACCTCCCCACATATTACCAGCTATTATTAAGCCTGGATATTGCCGACGCATATTATCTAATGCCGTCAGTCGTTCCCCCGTGTTAGCCTCATATTGAGGTATGGCATGTGAATGTCTAAATACTCTTACCAAATCAGGATGTGTTGTTGCTTTATAACCTAACATAGATGATAAATCTGCGGTTACCATTGCAGATATTTGTTCATCCGTCATTTGCAGGCACTCTGGATGACGTATTCCTCCTATAAAGAACGAAAACAAGACTCCTCCATCTGGAGTTCTCCCATCAAAACAGGATGATGGAAATAATATGCCAAGCACATCTCTTTTTTCAAGAGATGGCACCAATCCCCCAAAACCGACAGGATCGTTTCCATCCGAATTCTTGATACCCACCGCTACTTGAATAATAGGTGCATATGTAAGATTATTTAAAGCAGACATTATCTTTCCATCGACAAATGGAAGCAACTGAGGCAATACATAAGAACCACAAGTAGTCACCACCTTATCGCAATTAATAACTACATGATTGAGCCGCGCATCTGTATAATCAACCTGCCAGGTATTGCCGCAGGGACGCACCGAAACCGATTGAGCTCCGACTGTTATATTTTCATTGCCCAAAGCAGTTCCCATTGCCTCTATCAAACGACCGAATCCACCTTTCACAGAAAAGACCTTCTTGGTTGCAAGTTTGTCTCGATCAGATTTCGGCTGTTTGGCCTTTGCAAAAGCGCCACGTATGAAACTGCCATAATTCTGCTCCAAATTGTACAGTTTGGGCATAGCATAGCGAGTGACCAAGCGCATGGGGTCGCCTGCATATACGCCCGACAAAAACGGGTCCACAGCATAGTCGAGATAAGAACGCCCTAAACGACGAATAGTAAGAGCTCCTACAGTTTCATCAGGATTGGTGCCCTTAGTTCTAAATGGTTCTAATAAAATACCGAACTTATCTCGCCATCTGAAAAGAGGGGTTGTCACACCACCCATCAAACTGGCGGGCAACGGGTGAAATGCAGATCCTTTCCATATCAATCTTTTTTTGGAGGATTCCTTGGCCACCTCCAATTCACAAGAGGGATACAAGGATGTAAAGAGTTCTGAAACCTCAGGATACGATACGACTCCGGTGCTCGGGCCACTCTCAAATGTAAATCCATCGGCTTGTTGCGTCTGCATTTGCCCTCCGATACGATTTTGACACTCTACGACCTCAACATCTTTATCTTTTCGTTTCAAGGTCAAAGCTGTCGTCAATCCAGTTAAACCAGCACCAATAACTACAATATTTCTTTTTCTTATTATCTGTTCCATCTTTATCTGTAACTATAATCCAATCAGATTGGCTTTGAAAATTGTTTTGTTGTATTAATCATCAATCGGTCAAACGAGGCTGCCACATTTCTTACAAAAGGAGAACCTTCAGAAGTCATGGACAAATGGTCGGCATCATACTCAATCAAACCATCGGAGGCAAATTCATCAAGTTTGGATTTGTCATAGGCTGTCATTGCCAAAAGTTCTGACACTGGCAATTTCAATCTTTGGGATAAATCGGCCCATTCTATATGATAGTTGCACATAAGGGTCTCTATCACAGCTCGCGTTACTTGCTCCTCTCGTGACAGACTATACCCTTTTGCCACACACAGACTACCAGAACTTAACGCATCTATATATTGTTTTATGTCTTTTGTGTTTTGCGCATAGGCCGATTCCAACTGACTGATGCCAGTCACACCAAACGCGTAAACCTGTCCAGTCGTCTTGCGCGTACAATAACCCTGAAAATTACGATGTAGTTTGTGTTGCTGCAAAGCTATATAAAGTTCATCGGAAGGCAGCACATAATGATCTAGTCCAATAGACTTATAGCCAGCCAGATGCAACAAGTCCTCAGCCTCCTCAAACATTTTGTTTTTCAGTTCTATCGGTGGCAATCCATACTTTTCCAGAATCAACTGTCGCTTGTTAAAAAAAGGCACATGAGCATAACTGAATGTGACCAAGCGATCAGGATGAAGAGTGATGGCCTTACTAATAGCATCAGCAAAACTTGCAGGAGTCTGGCCAGGCAAGCCATAAATAAAGTCTAAATTAATAGTTGCCCCTACTTTCCTCAATATTTCAAAAATATCAGACAATGGTAATAATGAAGGCAAACGGTTTACCATCTTCAATACAGAGCAATCAAAATCTTGAATTCCAATACTGTACCGATTAAACCCACAATCCACCAATTGGAGCCAATATTCTTTTGTCATCACCCCTGGATGACATTCTATAGCGATTTCTGGTTCTGCAATAGTATTGAAATTTCGCAACAAATGTTCATTCAACCTCTTTATCTCATCCGTAGGCAAGCAAGTAGGGGTCCCCCCCCCATAGTGTATCTGCGATATTTTTCTGTCTTTGTCTATATGAGAAGTCTGTAGGTCTATCTCTTTATGCAGAGCCGCAATATAATCTGCCACGACCTCTGCCGATGGCATAGCATAAGAATTACACCCACAATAGTTACAAAGTTGCCTACAGAAAGGAATATGGATATAAAATGAAATGTTATTATCAGCCGCATTATTAGATTGCTCCACTGCCTGCAAATATTGTTGATTGTCAAATGGCACAAAATAATTAGCTGGCGGATAGCTGGTATATCGGGGCACAGGCTTGTTGTATTTATTCAGTATTTCATTTTGCATGATCTATTACTTTTTTAATTTTTCTATCAATTACCACTGAGTATTTTTCACCCAATCAACCATTTTTTTTACATTTTCCAAGGGTGTATCTGGCAAAATTCCATGACCCAAATTAAAAACGAAATTTGGATATTCGTGGCGAAAATTTTTGTAGTGATTAAGTTCTTTGACCAATATATCCGATGGTGCCAACAATGCTCGTGGGTCTAAATTTCCTTGCAAACCTACCGAATGATGTACCAAATTACGCGCCACTTCGATGGGGGTCTGCCAATCCACACTCACAAAATCACACACGTCAGGAGTCATATCTACCAGACCTGCCCCAATACCCTTTGGAAAATAGAGAAAGGGTATACCTTTGTCTCGCACCGCGGCAGCAATACGCCTGACGGAAGGCAGACACAACTGACAATAAAGAGACCAAGGAAGAACTCCCGCATTGCTTTCAAATAACTGAAAGGCATCTATGCCGTGCTCAATCTGCCGCTTCGCATACAATATGGAAAAATCCGTAATAACATCTATCAATTTTTGCGATTCTTGCTGATGAGTATACAGGTAACTCACTGATTTTGAAAAAGAACCATTAGAGCTGACACCTTGCAACATATAACATAACGTTGTAAAAGGCCCTCCACAAAAACCAATAAGAGGTGTTGACCTATCGCGTTGTTGCAATATACGGTCTATCACTGCATAGATGTAGTTCAGCTTTTCCTCATCAGGACGAAGGGTTGACGCTGCATTTTTCACTTCTGCCAAGGGCTGAAGGAATCGGGGTCCCGCATCGGTCCATTGCAACTCCATACCCATTGCAACGGGCACCACCAGGATGTCACTAAACAAAATAGCAGCATCTACACCAAGATCATTCACTGGCATCAAGGTAACCATAGCAGCCAACTCAGGGTCCGACATCAACTGTTGGAAAGTATATTTTTCCCGCAATTTTCTGTATCCAGGCAGCAAACGACCCGCCTGCCTCATAAACCAAACCGGGGGGTGTTTCCCTACTTTCCCTTTCAATGTATCTATAAGCAGACTATCCATGTGTTTCGTTTTTTTGTTTGCTTCTGCAAATTTACATTGCCGCAAACTTCAAAACAAAAATAAAGATTAAAAGAAAAATATTCAATCCTAATTTATAGGGATAAAAAGGCCCGGAACAAAAATTGTTATCTTAACAAACAGAACTCGGAGAAATGAATCTTTGTAAGAATCAAGTTACAAAATATAGTATTGGGGAATTATTTCTTGATAAATCTCACAACCTTATCTCCCACTTTAACTAAATAAACACCCGAACTTAAATTGGATACATTCAACAGCAACCGATCTCCATCCGTAATGGTCTGCCTCAATCTTCTACCACGAATATCCATCAATATTACAGATACATTTATAGGTGCACCCTCTAAATGCAGTTCTTCATCTACAGGATTAGGATACAAATAAAGTTCATCACCATTCTCTGCAGATATTTGTGCAACTTCAGAAGACTCTGTAAATAAAATACGCTGCAACGAACTAAATTTGTAAACTACAGATACACCATCCTTACGAACCGCCATTACAGTATCTCCATCCAACACTATTTTATGAAGGTCACTAGTATTATAACTGTCTGTTCCAGAAGCGACAAAGGTCCCAGCATTGGCTGACATTACAGACAATAGGCTGAATCCTGCCATCATATATTTGAGTTTATTCTTCATGACAAATTTTGGAGGAATCCTCTTTAATAACATTCTTAGACAAAGATAAGAAATTATAAGTGTTTTAGTTTTCAAGTTGCATAATAATATACCGAGATTCGAATAATCTTATAATAAAAACCAAACGTATAAGATTAAACGTATAATTGGAGTTTTACGCTTTTTTTAAGTATGGGTATAAATATAAAAACAAATGGTTACCTTTGCATTATATGGCAATCAACTACAAACACATACAAGAGTTTGATGAAATGTTTCCTTCTGTAACTCATTTCATCACCACTCGATACGGAGGGGTGAGAG
>CALMUD010000191.1 GCA_937872735.1 uncultured Bacteroidales bacterium | reverse complement strand
TTCCCTACACGACGCTCTTCCGATCTATGACTCCTATCCCGACATCAGAGTCGTGTTCAGTGCCTCCTCGCTGTTGCAGATACTGAATGGTGATGCAGACCTGTCGCGCCGGTGTGTGGCCTACGATATGCAAGGCCTTTCGTTCAGAGAGTTTCTGCACTTCTACAAGAAGATAGAGGTGCCAGTCTATACGCTCCAGCAGTTGCTCGATAGCCCAGCCGAGGCTTGTGATGCCGTGTGCAATCAGTGCCATCCATTGCCCTATTTCAATGAATATTTGCAATATGGCTATTACCCCTACTATCTGCGTGACCGCATGGACTATTATACGGTGATAGAGCAGGTCATCAATCTGGTGGTGGAGTCGGAGCTGACGCAGTTGTGCGGGGTGGATGTGGCAAACGTGCGCAAGGTAAAGTCGCTGATTGGCATATTGGCCACTTCGGTGCCTTTTGAGGTGGATGTGTCGAAAATAGCCACGGCCATTGAGATACACCGGAATACGGTAATCAGTTATTTGGCGGATATGGCGCGGGCGGATATTCTTAATCTGCTTTATTCAGACTTGCTATCGGTGAAGCGGATGCAGAAACCGGACAAGATATATCTTGAGAATGCCAATCTGCTGTATGCGCTGGCCACACGTCCTGTCAACATAGGCACGGCCCGTGAGACCTTTGTGGTGAATCAGCTGAAGTTTCAGCACACAGTGGAGTATGGCAAGACGCAAGGCGACTTCAAGGTGGATGGCAAGTACATTTTTGAGGTGGGTGGGGCCGACAAGACCTATAAACAGATAGCCGACCTGCCCCATTCGTATGTGCTGGCCGATGGCATGGAGGCTCCCTACGGCCATAAACTGCCACTCTGGATAGTAGGGCTGCTCTATTGAATTGGAGCCATGACACCTACAAAAACAAAGAAAAAGCAGGAACTGGTACTCGGTTCCTGCTTTTTCTTTGTTGATAGAGGTTGGTTTTTATTTCAGGTGCATCTTTGGGTAGAGGGTTCGTCGTCTCTTTCCTTTTCATACTTACTTTGCGTAATGATTGCCTTATAGCCAAATTTTTCATCCACTCCAAAGCCACTGAATGATGGAAAGAAAATTTAATTATCTCCTATTTTGAATTGCAAGGCTTTGAAATTTGGTTATATGGTAAAAATTTCATATCTTTATCGGGTGAAAAAACACACATTATGAAAATGTGGATAAAGGAGAGATATGAGGAAAAATATAAAGGAAATAGCTATAAGTAGATATGGAAACAAAAGAATTTGAATGTAATTTCCCCGACTTGAGTATGGTGTGTTCGGTTGATTCCTTATCATCAAATTCGGTAGCGGTGGAGAGAATCTCGTGCAGAACTTTTGTGGAAGTTCCGGCTGTTGTTACCTGTGAAGGCAGGAATTACACGGTGACCACCATCAAAGAGAAGGCTTTCTCACATAGCCGTGTGAAAGAAGTGATATTGCCAAATACGGTGACCAGGCTGGATGATTGGGCATTTTCCTTCTGCGTGGAGCTGAGGAGGGTGGTGCTGCCTATGTCCATATCGGAGCTGCCCGAATGCTTGTTCTGGGAATGTGAGTCGCTGAAGCGCATTGAGGTGATACCCGATTCGGAGCGGCAGGTATCGATGGCGCCTACCGTTTTTAATAAGAAAATGGAAGATTACTATAAATCCATCCATACACTCACGCTGCCCAGTACTGTCACCCGCATAGGCAAGGCTGTCTTCGGCAAGTGCTTTGTGTCCAGAGGTCTTGGCATAACGGAACTCGCGTTTTCCAGTCCACTCCAGTCTATTGGCCCGGAAGCATTCAGCTACTGCTCCAGACTGGAAAGGGTCAGCCTGCCAGCCACGTTGACTTACATCAGCGATGATGCTTTCCTTTTTGCCAGCTACAGAAGTCCCAAGGAATTTATTGTCTCGCCCGACAATCCATGCTATGCCTCGAAATATGGAGAATTGTATACCAAAGATTTCAAGACCAAGTTGTATTCTTACATCGGAACGGATGAATCAGCAATTTTGCATGGGGCTTCGCAACAGGCAGGAATGAAGGATTACCGAGATAGGAATTTGAAGCGTGTGAACCTGTCCGCCCAAGTTGACGACCTCTCCTTGCTTACCGAAACTCTTGAGAAAGAGGTGACAATAGATGCCGGTAACCCCTATTTTATGGAGAAAGACGGGGTGATATATACCAAACAGTGTGACAGACTGCTGTTTTGCCCGTCAGGCAAGGAGGGCAACCTGGTCATTCCAGATACGGTGACATCCGTATCGGAGGGAGCCTTCGCAGGGTACCGGAAATTAACGTCAGTGGTGATTCCCCGCTCGATAACCCGATTGGACGACCTTAAACACATCCTGGAATGTTCCTCGTTGAAAAGGATAGAGTTGGCCTCCGACAACGATTCGTTTATCCTGATTGATGGAGTGGTGTATAACCGGCAGTGTGACCGGCTGCTGTGGTGTGTACGTTGCAGAATGGACACGCTGATTCTGCCAGCCTCATTGACCTCTATGGCCAGTGACTCCTTGTCGGAATGCAAAGACCTCACTTATATTGAAGTGGAGCCTGGCAATCTGTGCTTTGAGTCAAAAATGGGACTCCTTTATTCCAAGTCGGGCGAATTGCTGTATTGTCCCAACCGATTTTATAATGAATTTCCTTATCTACCATTGGCGAAAGAGAATCCTATTCAGCATGAAGAAAGGGGGTATCAATGGGTAAGCAACATGGTGGAAAAGCATAAGAAATCTGACGAGAACCACTCCATCTGGGTGATGGAAGACACTACGAAATTCAGTTGCGATGCAATTCGTCTATTGAGAAATGTGAAGCGGCTGGTGGTGCCTCGCAACCTATCTGATATAGAGGACTACTATCCGTTTATTGGCGGCATCCTTGAACGCCAATCACAAGAAAGTGGTCATCATTATTGCGGCAACAGTTTCAGACGAATAGATGTGGACCCTCAAAACAAGAGTTACGCATCGGTTGATGGTGTGCTGTATGATAAGGAGGTGCAAACGCTGATACGCTGTCCCGAAGAGAGAGCCGGAAAACTGGTGGTGCCCGACACGGTGCGCACCATAGCTGATAATGCTTTCTGCTTTTGCAGACAACTGACGGAGGTGGTCCTGCCAGAGTCGTTGCAGACTATCGGGCATAGCGCTTTCGGTGATTGCGGTCTGAAGAAGCTGGAGATACCTTCAGGAGTGAGATATGTGGACCATCCGTTTTTAAATCACGACTTGCTTTCTGTTTATAATCGCGAATCGTTGGTGTATCTGAAACTGGATTCCGATAAGTTCGAATTTGATTCTTTGGGTCTGGATGACTGTCTGTCGCTTCAACATATTTCTGTATCAGCCGAATGCAAAAAGTTTAAGGCAATAGACGATTTGGTGTATGTATGCAGCAATGATGAAAAGATGGAACTGAAATTCTGTCCAAGTGACCGTCAAGGCGTACTGGAGATTCCCGAAGGGGTGAAGCATATCGGGGCTCTGTTTTGCTGGCGATGCAAGGGATTGACAGCGGTGCATCTTCCCGATTCGATAGAGACCATTGGCTTCGGGGCTTTTCGCCATTGCTGCAATCTGACGGCCGTGACCATCGGCAAATCTGTAAAGGCAATTGGCGACTGTGCCTTTTTCGATTGTGACAAACTGGAGTCTGTGACCATCGCCGCCACAAGTTTGCCAGCAACGCCATTGCAGAATTACGAGGGCCTTCGTACCCGGCTAAAGACCTTCCAACTCCACAGAACGCTGTATGTACCCAAAGGTTGTGTCCCGCTCTATGCCTCACGCAGACCGTGGCGTGATTTCCTGTATATTGGTGAGATTGGGGGAGAAGCGGTCAGAAGGTCAGCGGCCCTTAGACCAGCCAGACAAAAACATCACAAACACATGGAACAATCGGGTGCTGAGTGTCCGTTCGTTCAGCGTATGTTCAAAGGTGAATCGGTCAGAGTTCCTGCCCAAAAGTGGCTTGACAGAAATAACCCTGCTGAAAACTGGTACTGAATAATTACAAATGTCAAACTATAACAAAA
>CALMUD010000190.1 GCA_937872735.1 uncultured Bacteroidales bacterium | reverse complement strand
ATGCCAGCAAACCCGTTACCCCTATTTTAGGATTGGGATTCGCCAACGTATTGAGGGCAAACTCAAACAATTTGGCCCTGGCCCAAGGAGTTGGCAAACCTGATATCAGAGAAGCCGCGGTCTCCGCATTCAAATTATCAAGAATTGAGCCCGTGGCAATTCCTTGTATATATGATTTCGAATCATTAAAATCATCATTCCACTTGCCCTGAGAGCCAGTCTTTGATGTATAACTTTTTATTAATAATGCTTTTGTCATAGATTCACCATTTAAAATTTATATAATGCGCACAACGTGTCGTACATCAGTTTCAACACCTGCTCACATTTGTTTGTTGCCTGAAGCTGACTGCCAGTCAACACTTCCTGAAACTTCTTTTTGAAAGAATCAAACTTGTTAGAAAAAATACCTCCATATTCCTTACCTTTGGTAATACCATCCTTTGCATAGAGGCTGTCGCTCCAATCAAACTTCATCATTTCCTTTTGGGAAGTAGGAGAGAACAAATCATTGTTGAAAAGGAAATTCTGCCCAGCCGACCTATACAGCTGCCTCAGCCAGCCATCCTCCATCGTTCCGTCAGAATTGAACTTGACATGGAACAACTCGAAATAATGTTTCAGACTGCTTATCTGACTCAAATCAACGTCTTCAAATCCCCCTATGCCCTGTTTCTTATCCTGCAAGCCCGATATAAAATCATCTTCTCCGTTGCACAGGAGAGAAAAGGCAATTAAAGTTCCGAATTTTTTGGCAAAAGTCAAAGCATCGTCTGATCCTCCAACAAAATCCTGGAACTCAAGTTTGCCACTATCATTTCTGGAGCGATAAAGATATTCCGTATTTGCATTTTGTTTATTGGCTTCAAGTATGGTGTTGTCCGTATTACAAAAATCGAGTGCCGCACAAGCCGCCATCAACTCAATATAGTGAGAATCATTTTTCTGTTTTTCTCCACCCGTGATGGTTTCCGTTATCTTTTCCTTATCCTTGGCCATAGGGTCGTAATCCATCCCCTCGGTACCCAGCATATAGAATTTTTGGTAAGTCTTCTTCACCGTAGTATCGTTGTCGTAAAACATCATCGCTACTTGCGAATTCAATGCGAATTTTTGAGAAGAAGCTATCACTTTCTGTTTGCTCAATTCAGACTGCGATGGAGCCTTGAAATTGAAATAGGCTGTCAACAAGGTAGAACCGAAATAGGCAGAATCTGCAATATTAACAGAACCATTGCTAACAATACCAGCAGCCTTGGCAATGGCTTGCGGAATGATAGGAATGGAAGAAGCTCCTGTTCCGCCAAACACGGAACCAAGAATAAACACATGCGGGTGTGTCTGGGCAGCATTGGTCAGTTCGGTGAGGAATGATTTCAAATCATTGTTTGTATCTGATTTGGCCGCTTCAATGATAGAATGATACATCATCAAAGATCCTAAATGCGTCTGTGCCC
The DNA here is from genome assembly GCA_937872735.1 of uncultured Bacteroidales bacterium. GTDB lineage: Bacteria > Bacteroidota > Bacteroidia > Bacteroidales > Paludibacteraceae > Physcocola. Next base: position 2,737 of record CALMUD010000190.1, on the reverse strand, counting down.
GATAACCATGTCGAAGATTGAAATCCTCAACATCATCCGTAAACATCAAATCGGCAATTTCTGCTTCCTGCGGTTTTTTACTTTTGGTAGAGCTGTAATCAAACACAGAATCAAAGGTACTGTTTTCCTCATAGTTAGGACTGAACTGATAGTACTTTAGATTGGCCGAGAAATAGGTGTCTTTTGACGCAATACTATTGGTAGGATTTGTGTTCTTCGTCTTCATATAGGCATCCTTCACCTCTTTCAATCGTGAGAAATTGCCATTGTTGATATCGGTATCAAGTGCCAACATGTGGACATCTGTATCATCGAACATTCCCATTGCACACAAATGAATGAGCGACTCGATGCAACGCATGCCAGTACCACCGATTCCTAAAACAAAAAATTTTTTCGCCATATCTTTTAATTATTCATTTTGTTAATTATCACTTTTTCATTTTGAACAGGATACTGCCATACTTTGAATGGCGGAACAGAAACATCAGAATGACATTGACAACAATACTGCCCAAAAAAACAAGCGCTACACACCCAATGCAGGTTGAGGTGTACATACTCTGAAATCCAGGATTTAGAATGGCATTTTTGGCAACCAAATCGAAATAGACAAAGAAAGCGGCACTGATCACCACCACAATGGAAACGGCAGCAATTCGGCGCTTTACATACGAACGATCTTCGCCCCCTTCATAATTAATGAGGGAAGCTGCCACAATGGTCAACAACACCACACAAGCCACGGCTATCAGCGCATAGATCAAAGTTTCGTTCTTCATGCCATTCAGTTGAGGCAATGTAGATATAACTCTTAACAACATAATATTTATAATTTATAAGTTTTACGTATGATTATTCTCAATTTTTGTTACTCTTGATGTAAATGGAATAAATGACCGTACCATCCATCGAATGTTGAATGGAAGGGTCTACCAGACATTGCTTCACACTCTCAGATAACGAAGTGTTTGTTTTCGCCGAGTTATCCACAGAATCGAAATAAAAAAACTTTTCGTTATTTTCAAAAACATTCTCCACCCCATCCACACATACATCAATCTTGATGTAATTGAAGGGATCTCCCGTCAACATAGATGGGTCAAAAGAAGGATCGAGAAGGATAGCCACCCGACCCGTTTTCTTGAATAATTTCGAATCAAAAGTAAAAGCATTTTGAAGTTCATAATCAGATAATTTACCCGTCAATACACCAGCCCTTGTATGGGCAGATTTTGAAGTATAATAATCGAAGTAAGCATTGTCAATATCATAAACTTTCAGTTTGATGTTTTTGATACGGAAGCAACCATATACTTCTCTGTCAATATTCAGTCCCGTAATAAGAGGGGCTCCATTAGGCAATGGTTGTCCTGTCTTTTCATCAACCGCACCCGCACCAAACAAATCCATAATACTTTTCCAATCCACCTGCCAGTCTTGAATTTCATAGCCTCCCCGGCCCTCCACTTTAGCCGCCAGATTAGGAGACGGAGTGGTGGTTTGGTCCGGTGTCATCACAACAGGGTGGCTGGTAGACATGTGATAGACACCGACATTCGGATATTTTTTCAAATCTACCGAAGCGACAATCCGCTGGTATATATTGCCCTGCAAACGGCTATCAGTAAACAAGAAATAAAAACGTTTCTTATGGTACACTTTGTTCTTGTTTGTGTCAGTGCCTGATTCATCATAAGGTTCCGATATGATGTATATATCGTGGCCTTTCGATAGCCACTTTTTAAAAACATCTTTAAGATACGGATCATTCACATGACCCTTGGAACCATTAACCTTTACACTTTCATAATATTCGCCATCCGTAAGCAAGGCTCCCTCTGTATTTCCATCAACGATGTTTTGAGCGGCTGTTTTTATATCAGCGAATTGAACTTCCTGAATTGTTCTAAACAAGTCAAACGGTCGACCATCTTCTTTAGTGATATTTTTTCCCTTGATAGAATAATAAGTAGCATCAGCTCCGTCAAAAGACGGCTCTATCGCTCTAAAAAAATCCGAACTATTGGCCGTAGCCATACATGTGGAATAATCCACATATAGAGCCAGATTTCCTTTTTGCAAAGCATTACCCGTACCCGCAAAATTAAGATCCACGAAATCAGGTAAATACTCAGTATCCTGAGGAGCAGGCGTACCGCCCCCGCAGGAAGAAAGTAACAAAAGCGAATTTAGCGCAAATACTCCAATTACGCATTTGCGCGATTTAAACACGTTGTATAAATCCATCATATTTTATCTGTTATAATTTCAAAGTCAGTTGTCAATTGCGATTATGATTGATTTGAGTTTGGCACCATATCATACGGCAATGATAGCTTTAGAGGGAACAAAGTAATAAAAAAAAAGAAAAATCAGCAAATTTTTCTGTCATTCTCTTCTTTCATACTTTTCTATCAAACATTCCACACCATCATCATACCCCTTTCTGATTGGTTTGTAATGCCATATTTCTCCTAACTTGTGCAAACAAGATACTTCCACAGATTGAGATTTATGGAAATCGGTATTTAGTTGGCACCGACCCAATTCTTTCCGCAACATGGCATCATAAATTCTAACATTCGCCTTTTTCAATGTCCCGAATGGCTCTTTTGGCTCAAACACAGAGGCCACAAACACAATTTCCGTCACCCGTGGGTCCAACATTGAGAGGTCGATTACCAGTGTCTCATCATCACCAGCCCCGACTCCTGAGATCGGAAGAGCACACGTC
>CALMUD010000189.1 GCA_937872735.1 uncultured Bacteroidales bacterium | reverse complement strand
ACCCTTGATACATCTGGCAATGGAGGGCATTCTTTCCGTTATTCCAGATGTTCATTGATGACATTGGCATTTCTCGAAATGTTGGTACAGGCTCATCGGCAAATTAACAGTGATGCTTATCGGACCGCCATAGGACATAAGACCATGCCGCGGTGTATAAAACGTGTTATTGTTACTTGTCCGACCGCCATGTCAAGGATAGAGAGAAAATCGCTTGTCAATTGTGCCAATGATGCGGTGTCTCTCTTCTTGAATTTTTCATATGATTCTTTTCCAAATAAGTCAAATGGAGTTCCTGATATAAAAGTTGTCCCAGAGGCATCTTCCAATCAGGATGAGAATGGTTCGTGGTACTATGATGAGGCCACTTGTGCCCAATTGGTATATATGTATGGGGAAGTGGGATATAAATATAGTGGTAATTGCGATGAGTTTTTTGACTTGTATGGCAAAAAAATACCCAATGACGAGCAAAAATCATTGACGGTTTGTTCCCTGGACATAGGGGCAGGAACCACTGATTTGATGATTAGTAAGTATTCTTACCAAAAGGACGGAGTGAATACTACTATCACACCGTCACCCATGTTTTACGACAGTTTCTATGTGGCTGGGGATGATATGCTGAAGGGTGTTGTGAAGAATTATATGCTTTTGAGTGAGCAGTTTAGTGCTTTTAGACAGGTTTTGAAAGACTTGTCGTGGCCTGATTATAGGCAAACCATGAAAAATTTCTTTGGAGAGGATTACAATGGTCAAACATTGCAGGATAGAACATTACGTAAGGATTTCAATTTGCAATATTCAGTGCCATTGATGCACTATTTTTTGAGTTTGTTAAGTTCTGACAGTAAGGATTGTGAGGTGCATTTTGAGGATGTGTTCAGTGTTTGTCCTCCCAATCCCAGAGTCATAGAAGGATTTAAAAAACTTACTGGTATTGACGTTTGTCATCTCGTTTGGTCTTTCAATCGGAATTTCTTGTCTCAACTAGTGGCAAATGAGTTGGAGGATACATTGAAGCAGATTTCTACTATTATTTATTCTCAGGCCTGCGATATTGTCCTCTTGTCTGGACGTCCTGCGTCATTACCAGTTATAAGAGATTTGTTTCTAAAGTATTATCCGGTTTCTCCCAATCGACTTATAGTGTTGAATAATTACTATGTCGGTGATTGGTATCCATTTGATAATAATACTGGACGTGTGGCCAATCCGAAAACAATTGTAGCTATGGGAGGAGTTGTCGCTCATTATGCTTCGCAAACGATAAAGCTCAACAGATTTTCCATAAATCTTGATATGTTGAAGACGGGTTTGAAATCGACAGCAAATTATATTTCGTATAAAGGTTCCGATTTATTGACACCCGATACTAAATACAAAAATTTCTCCATGGTGGAAATACCTATGGGACTGGAGGTGCGTCAATTGAAATCCGCGTCTTATCCGCGTCGAACGTTGTATGTCATTGAATTTAATTGGAAAAAAATTCAAAGTCGAGTCATGCTTAAAAATCCGGATTCGTCACCGCAGCAGTCTCGCTCTTTAGTTCTCGATTATATCGAGAATTTGAGAATGAGATTGCCATTTGATGTTACATTGGAAAGAGATGATGAGGATAGGGAATCCTTGTCTATTACTTCTATTATAGACAAAAATGGTCAGGATGTGCAAGTAAGTGATTTGGATATTCACATCCAGAGCCTGGGTGTTTCCTCTGAAAAATATTGGCTCGATTCAGGTGCTTTTGAGTTCTAGGTATTATAATTCGAAATCATGATAAAAGATATTGACGAAAATATTGATATAATTAATCATTCGGTTGAGTGGGCTGATAAATATAACCAGGACAGTTTCCCGCGTTCGGAGATGAAAACTTTGCGCCGGGAATTACGTAAATATCGTTCTTCCTTGTCAGAGCGTTGCTCCGCGGCGGCTTATGGAGAAAGTCAGGTGGGTAAATCCTATTTGATAAGCAGTCTTCTTTCTTCCCCTGAGCAACCTTTTGTGATAACTAATGCAGGAAAGGAGTATAGCTTTATCGATGATATAAATCCGAGTGGCGGACAGACTGCAAAAACAGAATCCACGGGAGTCATAACCCGTTTTACCATGTCTCAAAAGGAAAGGAACAAACCGGGATTGGTCCGGATAAAAACGCTTTCCGTTGTTGATATAGTTCTTATGTTGGCTGATTCTTATTACAACGATGTCGATATTGACCCAGACAGAGTTATAGGCATAAACAAAGAATTGGATTCTCTATCTTTGGTTTGGAACAATGCGGAGAAGCAGCAACAATATATTTCAGAGGATGATATATTGGATATCCGTGATTATATGCACGATGTTATTGGCAACAATTCAAGTTCAGTCACACAATCTGATTTTTTCAAAAGGGTGGGACAGAAAATACAGTTTATCCCTTCAGAAAAATGGGGAGATGTGTTCTCTTTGTTATGGAACAAGAATGAGGGATTGACCAAGTTGTTCTGTCTGTTGATAAACGAGTACAAGAAATTTGGTTTCCGCACCGATATCTATGTCCCATTTTCTGCCGTCCTCCGAGAAAAGGGCTCTCTGCTGGATGTGTCATGGCTTAATAGAACTTGTGGAGAGGAGAAAATAAAAAATTAAGTTT
>CALMUD010000188.1 GCA_937872735.1 uncultured Bacteroidales bacterium | reverse complement strand
GCTCTTCCGATCTAAAATGAAGTGCCGTTGAGAGTAGGGAAAATGATTTTTCACCTCAAAGTCATCGTTTTTTGATGGCTATTTTTGTTTTCTTGCCTTTATTTATTGTTGTTATATATCCATGCTCATCCACATCGCTCCCGTTGTCAAGATATTCTTCGAATAATATATTCCCTTCAACGTCAGCATAGTTTACTTCCAAATCATAATTGGTCAGTTTGAAATAGCCATTTGAGAAAGATACATTATACCACCATTCGTTTAAGATGAAGCTTCTTTTCCGTATATCGTAATAATTTATTCCTCTGTTGCTCATGACCTTGCAAGCTAGCATTTTGTTTCTATAACCCAAGGGCTTCCATATCCTCATTCCCTTTACATCTTCTATTTCCTCAGTGTCGTATGCCTTTTTCTCTGTGATTGGTCCGCTTTCCAAAAGATGGCATTTGTTGTCCTGGTCCTCAAAAATCGCGTACATTTTTTCTTTTCGCAAGAGATCTTGTCCTGTACCAATTATATCAGAGATGAAACCATCATTATACATTTTTTCAAAATAGAATCTGCCTTCTTTGATGTAGGTTCTCATGAAATTGTGAAATAGGATTTCTCCTTTCTGTTTACAGATATAAGCCATATTTCCTACAAAAGGTGTGGCTCTGTAGAATGATGCCACAATCTCGTTGTTTTCGTTAAGGAAACTGTATTCTCCATTTTTATTTTTCCAATCGAAATAGAACCCGAGTGGTTTATTCTTGTAAAATGAGAAAAAATCGTCTTGCGTCATTACCCCCCTGTATATGAAAGAGGTGGCTACGCATTTTCTTATTGTATCTTGCTGACTTTTTTCGGGTATCTCCATCTTTAATATATAGGCATGTGGAAAATATTCACTTGATATTGCCGAGAAGGGAGTGGGGTACACATCAAATGACTGGCATTGCTTTTTTCCAACATAGTAAAAGACTCTTGAGTCATACCCCTTTTTGTATGACATACATATACCTTCTGATGTGTATAGCGCATTGTTACGCTTTACTGCTGTCTTGTAAAAAATTCTGTTCATATAATTCAGATTTTTTTTATTATATTTCTTATTCCGATAAGGAGGCCTGTTTCCCACATCATTGATGTGCCATTTCCTTATCTTTTCCATATTTGTGAAAACTTGGACTAAGATACTAAAATTTTATGAAATTTCAACTTTTTATGGTTGATATTTTCTCTTCTGGATTCAGATATCAGTTGCAAAACCGATAGAGCAAGTGCAATTAGAACCATTAGTCAGACAAAAAAAGGATGAACTCCAGTGGGAGTCCATCCTTGTCATTTGTTTCTTGTCGTGTTGTTCCTTTGTGGCTTACTGCATGGCAGCGCCGCTAATCTCTACGTCCTTGCTGATGCGGCCAACCAAGCCTTGCAGCACCTTGCCAGGACCGACCTCGGTAAATGAGGTGGCGCCGTCGGCTATCATGTTCTGTACACATTGGGTCCATTTTACTGGTGAGGTCAACTGCTTCACCAGATTCTGTTTGATGGTGGCTGGGTCCGTCTCGCCATGTGTGCTCACGTTCTGATAGATAGGACAGAGCGGTTTACTGAAGGTGGTTCCTTCAATGGCAGCTGCCAGTTCCTCTTTGGCAGGCTGCATCAGTGGTGAGTGGAATGCTCCACCCACGCTGAGAGGCAATGCTCTTTTGGCACCAGCGGCTTTCATCAGTTCGCAAGCATCCTCAATTCCTTTCATCGAGCCTGATATTACTATCTGACCTGGACAGTTGTAGTTGGCAGGGACCACCACCTCGTTCTTGATACCTGCACAAAGTTCTTCCACCTTGTCATCGGGTAGACCAATGACGGCAGCCATGGTCGACGGATTCATCTGGCAGGCTTTCTGCATGGCCTGCGCACGTTTTGATACCAGAGCCAAACCATCCTCAAAACTGAGGGCGCCAGCGGCTACCAACGCTGAAAATTCACCGAGCGAATGGCCTGCTACCATGTCGGGCTTGATGCCCAGCACTTTGGCCAGTATCACTGAATGCAGGAATACGGCGGGCTGTGTCACTTTGGTCTGCTTGAGTTCATCGGCTGTGCCTTCAAACATCACTTTCATGATGTCGAAACCCAGTATCTGATTGGCTTTCTCAAATAATTCTTTGGCCAGGGGGGATTGGTCGTACAGGTCTTTGCCCATACCCGTGAATTGCGCTCCTTGTCCCGGAAATACGTAAGCTTTCATTTCTTTTGTTTTTTGTTATTGTTTTTCTGTTTCAGTCTTGATGATGAGAGTCTTTTTTCCTCTCCTTTGTTTATAGTACCCCTTTGGTGCTGGGCAGCTCATACTTGTAAATGTCACGTTTTACGGCCATCTTGATGGAGCGAGCCAACGCCTTGAATATACCTTCTATTTTGTGATGTTCATTTTCACCTTCAGCCTTGATGTTCAGATTCATCTTGGCTGAGTCGCTAAGCGATTTGAAGAAGTGCAGGAACATCTCTGTGGGCATGTCGCCTACATACTCTCGGTGGAAGTCTGCGTTCCATACCAGCCAAGGCCGTCCGCCAAAGTCGAGTGCCACTTGGCACAGACAGTCGTCCATTGGCAGGCAGTAGCCATATCGCTCAATGCCCCGTTTGTCGCCCAATGCCTGATAAATAGCCTCTCCCAGCGCTATTGCGGTGTCCTCAATGGTGTGATGCTCATCTACGTTAAGGTCGCCATTGACGTGAACTGTCAAGTCGCAAGAGGAGTGTTTGCCTATCTGTTCCAGCATGTGGTCAAAAAATCCCAGACCGCTGTGAATGTCTGTTTTGCCGGTTCCGTCCAGATTGATTTGCACATAAATGTCGGTTTCCTTGGTAGTCCGTTTTACGGTACCGATGCGTTCGCCGGCAAACAGGAACTCCGAAATTTTGTCCCAGTCGTTGGTGATGAGTGCGCAGGTATCTTTCAGTCCGTTGTCAGTCGCCACTTTTTCGCCAGCTTCGGCTTCTTGCAGCAGAATGGCTTTGCAACCCAGGTTCTTGGCCAGTTGCACATCGGTCAGGCGGTCGCCTATGACGTAGCTGCGTGTCAAGTCGTAGCTGCCGTCCATATATTTGGTAAGCATGGCGGTTCCAGGCTTGCGGGTTGGTTTGTTCTCCTCCTTGCGGGTGGGGTCAATCAGTATGTCGTCGAAATGGATGCCTTCGCTCTCGAATATCTGTAGCATCTTGTTTTGTACACGCTCAAAATTCTCGCGAGGATAGGCGGGGGTGCCCAGTCCGTCCTGATTGGTCACTATCACCAGTTCGTGCGCCAGTTTTTGCTGGATGAAGTATAGGTTGCGGATTACTTTGGGTACAAACTCCAGTTCGTCCAAGGTGTTTACTTGCTCGGTGACGGGGGGCTCAATGATGAGCGTGCCGTCGCGGTCAATGAATAATGCGGTTTTGTTCATGTCTATTCACTAATGTTCTTGCAAAATTACGATTTTAGTGCCTACTTGCCAACTGCTGGGCCATATAAATAAAAAACGCAACCGTTTTGTGCGGTTGCGTTTTTCTACCATCATAAAAACAACTTAAAATAATCGACATTTGGAGATTCTCTCCTCTTTTAGCACGCTGTATCAGAAATTTGGTGTGTGTGTTCCGACGAGTGTGACTTTGTAAAAAGAAAATTAATAATAATCTATTCTTCTTTGGTGGTTGTTCTCAATTAATCGTCTTCAGTTAGAAGTTCTTTAATGTTGGAACATACTTCTTTACTAACTTGACGATGATGTAATTAATGCAAATCATTTTTTATAATATTTATTTATTCTTTCTTTTGTGCTGCAAAGTTATGCTTTAAAACATATTTCTGCAACATTATGACCAACTTTTTTTGAATTTATTTTGTCTGTTTGTTACCCTTGTTTTGTCTTTTTGTACGACAATTTGAATATTTTATGTCTAAAATTTATTGTTTAGTGTCAATTTATGTAAAAAATGACTATTCTGTTGATATTTTGATTTCTTAATGTTTTTTTGTATCAGGGGGTGAAACGTGGATTTATTATACAGCACAAGGGGCTGGATTCTGAAAATCCAGCCCCTTGTCTATTGTTGCTAGTGTGATGTTATTCTTCCACCGTCACCTTCATTTTAATGTCTTTAAGTGGACGGTCGTTGGCATCAGTGTCGACGGCGGCAATTTTGTCTATCACATCCATTCCTTCAACCACCTCTCCGAAAACTGTGTAGTCTCCGTCAAGGAAAGGAGTGCCACCTATCTCCTTGTAATCCTTGCGCATCTGTTCAGGCATGGTGTATGATGCACTGTCGGAGGAAGCTATAGAGTCAGCCTCGCTAATCAGTTGATTCTGCAAATTTTGCAAACCTTCCTGATCCTTATTTTGCATCATCAGTTTTATTTCCGCAAGGTGTTTGTTCTTCAGCATGTAGAAAGCCTTCTGCATGGCTTGGTTCTTTTTGCTCTGCTCAATACGGGTCAGGTCACTGTCGGTATATTTTTTGCCTTCCACTATGTAAAACTGGCATCCCGATGAGGCTTTTGTGGGGTTGACGGCATCGCCAGTGCGGGCAGCTGCCAAAGCTCCTTTCTTGTGATAATGCAGAGGGTAGGTGAACTCTGCCGGAATGGTGTAGCCATTGTCGCCAGCCCCCAGTTGTTTGCTTGCCGGTGCATTTTTTGATTCTGGGTCTCCGCCTTGTATCATGAATTCCTTGATGATTCGGTGGAACAGCAGTCCATTGTAGAATCCCTCGCGGGCAAGTTTCAGAAAATTGTCGCGATGCTTGGGCGTCTCGTTATACAATTTTATTTTTATTACGCCGTAGTCGGTCTTTACCACTACAATAGGCTCTTTGGCTGTTGCATTTGTTGCCATAAATATTGCTGATATTAGTATTACTGTTGAAATGACTTTGTTTGTTATTTTCATGCCTTTTCGCTTGTTTATCTTTGATATATTGCTGCAAATTTACGTTCTTTTTTACTCTTTAACCTTCTATATGTTACAATTTTTATGTACTGTCTGCTTACAGATGAATCGCCACCTTGCTTTATGGACAGATAATACTCAAATTTTATGACCAAAAAGTTTTTATAAGAAAAAAAATTGGTAACTTTGCAGCGTTGTTTTGTGCAGTGGGGCAGTGCGACCTGCGGCACAGCGGATATAAAAAACAAAAATTTAATTCAAGATGAAAAAAGACATTCAACCGAGCAATTATCGTCCGGTAGCTTTCAAGGATCTTTCTAACGGTGACGTTTTCGTTTCTCGTTCAACAGTTGACACCAAGGATACCATTGAGATTGATGGCGAGACTTACCCTTTGGTTAAGCTCGAAATTTCCAGCACTTCTCACCCTTTCTACACTGGCAAATCAAAATTGGTTGATACTGCCGGTATGGTTGATAAGTTCAACAGCCGTTACGGCAATCGTAGCAAGTAAGAATTTTTCAGACAGAGCCCCCGGATACTTGGTGCTGGAGTGCCTGCCTGACTTTTTCTTGATGAAACAAGGGTACTTTCATTTGGTGGAGGTATCCTTTTTTATTTCATTTAATTACTTTGGGTGTGAAAGCTGTTATTTTTGGTAATACCTGCCGTAGTGAGGTGGCTGCCTGCACGCATAAATTGCTGGCTGCCCTGGCCCGCCACGATGTTGAAATGCTGATGGAACGGGACTTCCTGGTCTTTCTTCGTGGCATGGGAGTGCCCATCGACCTTTTCATTTCAGAAAAAAATCTGATTGATTATCGTGACTATGAAGCCGATTTGGCTTTTGTGGTGGGTGGTGATGGCACTTTTATACACAGTGCTGCCAAGGTGGGACGGCGTGACCTCCCTATGATTGGCATCAATGCGGGACGTCTTGGATTTTTGACCGACCTTGCCGATTCTCATATCGATGAGGTGGTCGATAGCCTGATGTCTGGCAAATATACCTGCATGGAACGCACGCTCTTGCGCCTGCATACCGACGAAAAGGTTTATACCGATTTTAATTATGCGCTGAATGAGGTGACTGTCTCTAAAATGGATTCGGCTTCGCTCATCACCATTCACACCTGGGTCAATGGCAAGTTCCTCAATTCTTATCAGGCCGACGGCTTGATTGTCTCAACGGCAACGGGCTCTACTGCCTATTCCATGAGTGTGGGGGGACCCATTCTGATGCCCAATGTACCCGCTTTCATCATCATTCCGGTGGCTCCGCACAGTCTGACCATGCGTCCCCTCATCATTCCGGATACCTCAACGGTGGAGCTTAAGGTGGAGAGCCGCAGCAATCATTTCCTTATAGCGCTGGATGGCCGCAGCAATGTTTTTGACGAGCATATCAGCATGCGCATCAATAAGTCCGCCTTTACCATCAAAACGATAAAACTGGAGGACCATAACTTTTTTGACACGATGCGTGAGAAACTCATGTGGGGATCTGACAAACGCAAATATCTGAAAAAGGGGTATGATGACGATGACAAAGAGGAGGGCTGTGCTGATGCCACGGCTAAATAAATATTGATTATGGATAAAAAGGATTTAAGAATCGTATATATGGGCACCCCCGATTTTGCGGTGGAGCCCCTCCGCCGCTTGGTTGATGGCGGTTACAATGTGGTGGGTGTCATCACCATGCCGGATAAACCTTCGGGAAGAGGTCATAAAATGCAATTCTCGCCTGTCAAACAGTTCGCTGTTGACCATGGATTGCATTTGATGCAGCCCGAAAAACTCAAGGATGAGGCTTTCGTGGCTGGATTGCGGGAACTGAAGGCCGACCTGCAGGTGGTGGTGGCTTTCCGTATGCTGCCTGAGGAGGTATGGGCTATGCCGCGTTTG
>CALMUD010000187.1 GCA_937872735.1 uncultured Bacteroidales bacterium | reverse complement strand
CAGCACGGGATTCCTCTCGCTGCCGTTCCATCCGCGTCCAAAAAAGCATAATTCCGTTTTGAAAAGATTTTAATGAAACCTTCAACCCAAGTTTGTACATGTACTTTTTCGTACATTTTAGGGTATCGGTCCATTTCAATGGCAACGCGTATTAATACCCACGAGTAGTCGTGTTTCTGAAGGTCGCTTAGTCCGTAATGACAAAAGTCGGCGTGGTAACCTGCGCAGTTGAGAATGTAATTGACGAGGTTGGGCAACTTCAGTTTACTGCGGAAGTCTACCTCGAAAGGGAGTACTTTGAATATGTACTCACCCATTTCCTGTGTTGTGCTGTTGTCCATACGCTTATCTGTTTGGTTTATAATTTGTCTAAGTCGGACTGTCTTTGCTTCTTTAAACCATGTTGTCCTGTTCTTTCTCCAGATTTGCTATTTTGTCGCTTAGAGGCTCTTCTGTCGATTTTGTGATTACAATTCGGCCGGTGCGGGAGTATTGTAATACGCATCCCAGTTCGTCAAGTGAAAAGTACAAATCCATAATCTGGTCGGTAATTCCCGTCATGGTCACAACCGAATAGATGGGGTTTGATTCCAGAATTTGAGCATTGTGTTGTCTGATCATTTTGCATACATTGCTGTTCTCCAGCATAATGGGAGTGCTGATTTTTAGCAATGCAACCTCTTGTATGAAGACGTCATTGTCAGTTAAAACACGAGACTGCAATACATCTATCTTTTTTTCTATCAGCTTGCTTATCTTTTGTATCTGGTCTTCATCGCTCCATGCAGTAATAGTGTATTTGTGTACTCCTTTGATGGAGGAGGCCGATACATTTAAACTCTCAATATTGACTTGCTGACGGGTAAAAACAGCCGTTATCTGACTAAGAATACCAGCTATATTCTCCGAGTGTACTACCAATGTATATAGTTTCTTTTCCATGATGTACTAATCTTTAATTTCGAGCAACATTTCGTTTATACTTGCACCTGGAGGCGTCATCGGCAATACATTGCCTTCTGGATTTACCCCTACTTCAAGCAGATAAGGGCCTTCCGTGTTCACCATTTGTTTAATTGCCTCATCCAATTTCTCCCGTTCATACACCAATCCGTAGTTGATGCCATAAGCTTGCGCAATTTTATCATATTGAGGATTGAGCATGTGTGTGAATGAATAACGGCGATGAAACATCAGTTGTTGCCATTGACGTACATTTCCCAAGAAATTGTTGTTTAGCAATATAATTTTGACTGGCGCCTTTTGTTCCATAATGGTTCCCAGTTCCTCTATTGTCATTTGCAATCCACCATCACCAGTAAAGAAACATACCATACGGTCAGGAGCTCCAAATGTAGCTCCGATTGCAGCTGGCAATCCGAATCCCATAGTCCCAAATCCACCACTGAGAACAACGCTCCTCTTTTCACTGAATCGGAAATATCGGATGCCCATCATCTCATTTTGACCTACGTCGGTAACCAATACGGCTTTGTCTCCTGTGGCTTTGCTTACTTTGGCCACAACTTCTCCCATATTGATTGGTCCATCAGTAGGGTGAACCTCAGGGTCAATCACTCTTTCCTTTTCTATTTTATCATAAGGAGCAAAACTGTCACTCCATTGTTTATGCTCGTTCTTGTGAAGTTGGGCTGTTACTTTTGCCAAAGTGACTTTGCAGTCTCCCAATACGGGTATGTTAACGGGGACATTTTTGTTGAATTCAGCTTTGTCAATATCGAAGTGTATGACCTTGGCTTGCTTTGCGTAAGTTGACAATTTGCCCGTGATTCGGTCGGAAAATCTCATTCCAACAGCTATCAGGACGTCACATTCTTGAGTCTTTACATTCAGACACAGATTGCCGTGCATACCCAGCATACCTTTGTTGAGAGGGTGGGTTGATGGAATGGCAGAGCGTCCTAATGCAGTACATCCGAATGGAAGGTCAGCCTTTTCCACAAAATCTTTCAGCTCTTTGTAGGCATTTCCAAGTTCCACACCTTGTCCTACCAGCACCAATGGCCTTTTTGATTCATTTATCAGTTTTGCCGCCTCCTTGATGCTGTTCTCGTCAGGTGTGGGGTATGGATTATAGCTGCGAATAAAGTTGACGTGCTGTGGCTCAAAGTCAACTTTGCTGACTTGCGCATTTTTTGTAAAATCGAGAACCACAGGGCCTGGACGGCCACTCTTTGCTATATAGAACGCGCGAGAAATAGCCCAAGCTATATCTTCGGCTCTTCGTATTTGGTAACTCCATTTTGAGATAGGTTGCGTGATACCTACCAAATCCACCTCTTGAAAAGCGTCAGAACCCAGAGCAGATACACCAACCTGTCCAGCAATCACCACAATCGGAGTGTTGTCCATCATAGCGTCAGCGATGCCAGTTATGGTGTTGGTGACACCCGGACCGCTTGTTACCAGGCTTACACCCACTTTTCCACTTACTCGTGCATAACCTTCTGCCGCATGGGCAGCGGCTTGCTCATGGCGCACCAATATGTGGTTGAATACGGGATTCTCTTTACTGGTATAGTCATACAGCGCGTCATATACTGGCATGATGTTGCCTCCTGGGTAGCCGAAGATGGTGTCAACCCCTTCGGCTTGCAGTGACCGCATCAGTGCTTCTGCTCCTGTTATTTGTTCTTTGCTCATATTCAATCGGATTTTAGGAATTTAATCTATGATTCTTACTCCACCTTTATCAGCCGAGGCAACCATCTTGCCATAGCATTGCAAGGCTTTAGATACCTGTCTGTCACGTTTTGGCTTCCATGCGTTTTTGCCTTTGGCTTCTTCTTTTTTGCGGCGCGTATCCAATTCTGCATCATTTAATTTTACGCTGATACTACGGTTCGGAATGTCGATTTCTATGGTATCACCGTCTTCAACCAATCCGATGTTGCCACCAGATGCGGCTTCTGGAGAGATGTGACCGATGGATAAACCAGATGTGCCACCTGAGAATCGGCCATCGGTTAGCAGGGCGCACTCTTTGCCGAGGTGTATTGATTTGATGTATGAGGTAGGGTATAGCATCTCTTGCATTCCGGGTCCCCCCTTGGGTCCTTCATAAGTGATGACTACAATGTCCCCAGCCTTTATTTTTCCTCCAAGAATGCCGTCGCAGGCATCTTCTTGTGAGTTGAATACTTTGGCTGTGCCGGTGAAGTGCCAAATGCTCTCATCTACACCTGCAGTTTTTACAACACAACCGTCCTTTGCTATATTCCCAAATAATACAGCCAAACCTCCGTCTTTAGTGTATGCGTGTTCCATATCTCTGATGCAACCATTGGCACGGTCGGCATCGAGTGTTGGATATGTGGTGCTTTGTGAACCCATCTTAGTGCTGAATTTATCGGCAGGTGCACTCGAGTAGATGCGTTTTGCTTCTGGGTCGATATTGCTACCAGTGATACTGTATTTCTTAAGGTCTTCGGCCAAAGTTCGACCATCGACACGTTTCACGTTGGTTTGCAATAACCCACCTTTGTCAAGTTCTCCTAAAATGCCCAGAATTCCACCAGCCCGGTTACACTCCTGTACTGAATATTTCTGTGTATTTGGGGCAAGTTTACATATACAAGGAACCTTGCGGCTCAATTTGTCTATATCCACCATCTTGAAATTGACATCGCCTTCATTGGCAACAGCCAACAGGTGCAATACGGTATTGGTAGATCCACCCATGGCTATATCCAGAGTCATGGCATTGAGGAATGCGTCACGAGTGGCAATGCTGCGGGGCAACACACTGTCATCCCCATCGCGATAATATTTGAATGCGTTCTCAACAATCTGTTTGGCAGCATCTTTAAAGAGCTGTATTCTGTTTGTGTGAGTAGCCAAAATGGTGCCATTTCCAGGCATAGCCAATCCAATGGCTTCAGTCAGAGAGTTCATGGAGTTGGCGGTGAACATGCCTGAGCAACATCCACAGCCAGGGCAGGCATGTTCCTCAATCTGTTGCATTTCGGTATCGTCAATGCTCTTGTCTGCACCCTTTACCATTGCTGTGATAAGGTCAATGTTTTCACCTTTCCATTTGCCAGCCTCCATAGGTCCGCCCGAGCAGAATACAGCAGGTATATTCAGTCTCATGGCGGCCATCAGCATTCCTGGAGTTATTTTGTCACAGTTTGATATGCAAATCATGGCATCAGCCTTATGGGCATTTACCACATACTCAACAGAATCTGCAATCAAGTCGCGTGACGGTAAAGAGTAAAGCATGCCGTCGTGTCCCATTGCTATGCCATCGTCAATAGCGATGGTGTCGAATTCTGCAGCATAGCATCCCTGTTTTTCGATCTCAGCTTTTACTATTTGTCCTATTTCATGCAGATGAGTGTGACCTGGTACAAACTGGTTGAATGAGTTTACAATAGCGATAATAGGTTTGCCAAATTGTTCTCTTTTCATACCATCAGCAACCCACAATGCCCGGGCTCCTGCCATACGACGACCTTCGGTGCAGACTGAACTGCGAAGCTTGTTTTTATATTCCATGTTTATATGTTGTTATTTGTTTTTGTTTTTAATTAAAAAAGCCTTCCTCTTGCATACAAGAGAAAGGCCTCATCGTTTCATTTTATCTTTTAACTACAATCCTTCTCTTGTCTTAGCAATCTTTCACGACCACCACGACCACGAGAATTATATGTAGAATATTGCGTATCATATTGTATATGCTTTATAACATATCTTTTGTTAGTGCAAAGATAGTGATATTTATTAATACACAAATAAAATCCTAAGAAAAAATGCTCCAAAAGTGAAAAAATGTAAGAAAAAGAGTCGAAAAATATATTTTTTTGCCATTCTTTATATTCATTCAGGTCTTATACTAATTTCCATCTAACCCTCCAAATCCCGTTGTCGAAATTACTGCTGATTATTTTAAATTGGCCAATTTCGCTAGTGTTCTGGACGTGTAGACCTATGCAAGGGCAGGCATCGTAGTCACCAATGTGCACAATGCGTATCTGCTCAGTAGCATCGTCAGGCAGTCGTTGCAAGTTGTATTTGTTGCGGGCTTCGGTCTGAGTGGTGTATTCCATGCTTATTGGCAAGTTTTGAGCTATCACCTCATTCATTTTATTTTCTATTCGGGTTATTTGTTCTGGTGTTGGCTCTGTTTGTAACGCAAAATCCATTTTTGATTTTTTTGCTTCAATGTGAGCCTCTATGGCTCTTTCACATCCCATCAGACGTATCATCGTCTGATTCAGCAGATGTTCGGCAGTATGACTTGGTTTGTCTTCCTGTTTATTGTGGGTATTGAATTGAATTTTTTTATTGGTGTCGTCTGTTTGCATGATATTCTTCCGTTTAATTTTCAAAATTAGAGGTTTCGTACATCTCTTGCAATTTTAATTGGATTTTTTGCCAATAGCTTTTTGTTTACTGTTTTTTTACTTTCATTTGCATCAAAGAGTTTAATCATGTAAGTCAACCCCTGATTCATTTAAGGCGCTCTGCGGTGGTTTGGCTCTTTTTTGTTTTATTGAAATAAGGAAAGCTCTTTTATCTGTTGGAGATTATACTTTGAGATAGACATGTCGGGCCACTGGTATCCGTCAGACAAGATGCAGCAGTTAAGGAAGCTGTTCGAGGCCAACTGTGTGTTTAAGGTGGTCTCCTGCCAGATATTGTCAGATTTGGGTATCGACGCGCTGTATATTGAAAAGATAATGGAATTGAAGCAGACAGACTACAATGACACCATCAAATTCACATTGGACGCTCAT
>CALMUD010000186.1 GCA_937872735.1 uncultured Bacteroidales bacterium | reverse complement strand
AAAACTGGATAGCATAACGGGCTTGAGATTAGGACTGCCAACAGAGGAGCAATGGAAATATGCGGCACGGGAGGAAACGTTATAGCCGAGGCTCAAGATATGCTGGGAGCAACGATTCCAGTAAGGTGGCCTGTGGGCTATGGGAGCCTCTTCACCCGGTAGGCGGAAAAGTCCCGAATGAGCTGATGCTGTATAATATGAGTTGACAGAATGGTGTTGTAATCCGAATGTCTTATCGTATGGCAATTCGCAGGATACATTATTGCGTTAAGCGAAAATGGCCAGAGGAGGTGCCGTTGATGTCTTTGCAACGTTGTACAGAGTGTCTGCCCGGCTTTTTTTATATCCAGTTTACTCATGGCCTGCTTTGCGAGGATCAGGCCTGCGATTGATGTGTCCCTCTTTTGATAACAAATAGAGAGAAATGTATGTTTTGGATATAAGTTTATCGCACAATGTATATCCTAATTTATTTCTTTGACACACCGTTTCCTTTTTGCTGGCAATGTCCATGGCATCCGCCGTTGCAGCAGCTGCAAGCGTTGTCTTTGCCTTTGTAGATGCGGTAAGCCTTGCGAATGATGATGGCAACCACTGCAATGCCTATGCCTGTGACGATAATCTCTTGTATCATGGCGTGTTCGTGTTATGTATAGTTGCTGTCAGTATAGTTGAAACTCAACCCAGCCCAACCAGCAATCCCAGATGATAAACGGCAAAAGTGACTGTCCATGCAAGTATGCAGGTGTAAACGGCACTCAGCAGCGCCCACTTCCAGTGTCCCGATTCGTTCTTGATGGCGATGAGTGTGGCGATGCACGGAAAATAGAGCAGTACAAATATCATGAAGCAGAAGGCAATAAGAGGCGAATAGACAGGCATGCCGCCCGGTGAGTGTGCTGTCTGTAGCCGTTGCGAAAGAGCCTCTTCCGAATCGGAATTACCCGTGTAGAGTACGGTGAGGGTGCTCACCACAACCTCTTTGGCCACAGCCCCCGTGAACAGCGAAATGCCCATTTGCCATGAAAATCCCAAAGGCTGAATGAGAGGCTCGGTAGCCCGTCCCAGTTGCCCGATGTATGAGTTCTCTTTCTGTTGTTTGGCCGCAATGCCAATGGCGGTCTCTCCCTGCGCGTTGCGGATAGTGTCTTGCGCTGTGGGGTGTGACTTCATTGATTCATATTGGGTATCTCGCGGAAAATACTCCAGAAACCATACCGCTATGGTGGCGATGAGGATGACCCCTCCCATCTTCTTGAGATATTCCTTGGTCTTCTCCCATACATGTATCAGTACCGACTTGCCAGTAGGCATCCGGTAAGGGGGCAACTCCAGCACAAAAGGAGCCTCGTCCTCCTTGAAATATTTTCGGAATATCTTGGCAAAGATGATGGCCATAATCACCCCGATGAGGTATAGCGCGAACAGTACCAGACTGCCGTGATGGGGAAAGAAGGCCGCGATGAGAAGCAGGTAGATGGGCAGACGGGCGCTGCACGACATGAAAGGAAGTACCAGCATGGTAATCAGACGGCTTTTGCGGCTCTCGATGATGCGGGTACCCATGATGGCTGGCACGTTACAGCCAAAACCCATGATGAGCGGAATGAACGATTTGCCGTGCAGCCCCATTTTGTGCATCACTTTGTCCATGATGAAAGCCGCGCGGGCCATATAGCCGGAATCTTCCATGAAAGAGATAAAGAGATACAATATGAGAATATTGGGCAGAAATACGATGACGCCGCCCACGCCGCCCACAATGCCATCGACCACTAAATCCTTGAGTACCCCGTTGGGTAATGTGGTTTTCAGCAGCTCCGAAAACCAGCCTACCAGCGAGTCAATCCATCCCATAGGGTATTTGCCCAATGAGAAGGTGCACTCAAACATGATTCCCACAAAAAAGAGGAAGATGGGGAAACCAAGGTATTTGTTGGTGACAAACTTGTCTATCGTTTTTGTGAGCTTTCGGTCGTCCGTCTTGTTGATGACCAGCGTCTCGGTGAGGGCACCCGTTATGAATCCGTATTTCGCGTTGGAGACGGCCGACTCGGCATCCTCTTTCAGCTCTTTCTGAATGCGGGTCTGCTCCTCCTTCTGCAATTCAAATATCTCATGCGCGTTTTCCATTCCTGCCAGTTGTTCGGCAACCTCCTTGTCCCCCTCAATCAGCTTGATGGCAAGGAAACGGGTGGAAAAGCGTGCGCGAATGGCCTTGTCCTTTTTTATCACAGCTTGCAGCCGTGCAATGCTATCCTCAATCACGGGTCCGTGGTTGATGTGGATGTGGTGTACCACCTCATAGATTTTCTGGTGAGTCTCCCCCTCGACAGGATGATGCTTGTCAGGGTTGTTTTCATACTCCTTCAGAAATTTCTCCTTGTTGATTTCTCCGTTTCCCGTGATGAAGTTGTAACCCTCATACACATTGATGACAACATGAAACAGCATATCTATTCCCTTGCCTGACCGGCTGACGGTAGGTACCATGGGCAATCCGAGCAACTTGGCCAGCTGCTCATAGTCCAGTTTGTCGCCTTTGGCTTGTAAGTCATCAAACATATTGAGGGCCACCACCATTGGCATATTCATATCGATGAGCTGCGTGGTGAGATAAAGGTTGCGCTCCAGATTGGAAGAATCCACCACGTTTACAATCACGTCGGGCGTCTCGTCAACAAGGTTGTTGCGCACATAGCGCTCCTCAGGTGAGTAGGAGGTGAGAGAATAGGTGCCAGGCAAGTCGACCAACACAAACTTGTATCCCTGAAATTCAAATCGGCCTTCTTTGGCCTCTACGGTGACACCGCTGTAGTTGCCTACATGTTCTGACGAGTTGGAAATGAAGTTGAACAGACTGGTTTTTCCACAGTTAGGATTGCCTACCAAGGCCACTCTTATGGTTTTTTCTTTCTCCTGCAACATCTGTTGCCGTAGCTCGTCCTCGTTCAGCACCCCATGATATTCATTCTCCTGTTCGGTCTGTTTGAATTCCTCCTCGTTCAGAATCTCTATCATGGAGGCCTCGCTCTTGCGTAGCGACACGTTGTAGCCCATTACCTGATATTCCACAGGGTCTTTCAGCGGTGCGTTGAGAATGGCTTTCACATTGGCGCCCCGCACGAATCCCATTTCTATAATCCTTTTTCTGAAACTGCCGTTGCCAAGCACTTTCACAATGTAGGCTTTTTCACCTGTCTGTAGTTCTGATAACCTCATACGCTCGTCTGTTATGGCTACTGACTGCAACCCAGTCAGCTTATCATGCCTTATTTTTTGCAAAGATATTTATTTGTGGCGTATCTTTTGATGCTATTTAGAATTATTTTAAATAAAGTATTTACTTAAAAATATTAGTCGCTTATTGTCAGTTGCTTGAGTCTGTAATTTAGAATAAGACAGAAGAGAGGGGGAGAAACGGCAAGCCCTGGCGCCAAAGGACGTCAGGGCTTGCTGTTATGTTTTTCTAAAATGAATTAGACTGTCATTTGCTTATTTGGGGTCATAACCCCACTTCATGTAGATGGAACCGAAAGAGAATCCGGCGCCAAAGGTGGCGCAGACAATGTTGTCGCCCTTCTTGATAGTGCCGTTATTCTGCATCTCCCAAAGGCAGACAGGAATGGTGGCAGACGAAGTGTTGCCGTATTTCTCGATGTTGACGTAAACCTTGTCGTCAGGCACCTCCAGGCGTTGGGCAACCGCCTCAATGATGCGGAGATTGGCCTGGTGAGGGATGAACCAGCGAAGGTCGTTGGCTGACAACTTGTTGCGTTCCATTACCTTGGTTGCGACATCGCACATATCGGTAACGGCATTCTTGAACACCACGCGCCCTTCCTGATAGATGAAGTGCTCATGTGCGTCAACCGTCTCGTGAGAAGCAGGTTTGGCGGAGCCACCGGCTTTCATCACCAAGTGGGAGGCGCCACTGCCATCGGAACGCATTTCGGCATCAATCAGTCCAAAACCTTCCTCGCTTGGTTCGATGAGGACCGCAGCAGCGGCGTCACCAAACAGAGGACAGGTGGAACGGTCGGTATAGTCGGTCATGAAAGACGTTTTCTCGGTAGAAACCACCAAAACCTTTTTCCGCAGACCCGACCCGATGAAACCTGCAGCCGTGTAGTAGGAAGAAAGGAACCCGGCGCAAGCAGCCTGAATATCGTAGGCTAAAGCGTTGTGGATGCCTACAGCCTCGCTGATGATGGCGGCAGTGGCGGGGAATATGTGGTCGGGGGTGGAGGTGCAGCAGATGACCAGCTCAATGTCGTCGGGATTGGTACCCGTGCGTCTGAATAGGTCCTCAACCGCCTTTATGCCCATATATGAAGCGGGATGGTTAGGGTCCTTCTCGATTCTTCTCTCTTTGATGCCTACACGGGTGGTTATCCATTCGTCGTTAGTGTCGACCATACGGCTCAATTCATCATTGGTCAGCACATACTCAGGCAGGTAGGCCCCAACGCCCGTGATTACAGCATTAATCTTTCCCATTTGTTGTAAATTGAATAGTTGCACAAAGTTACAAATAAAAAGCCCCAAATAAAATTCAGGGCTTTTTTATTCTGTCAATAACAGTGCGAGAAGTATTCCCGACTTATTCAGCCGCTGGTGCTTCCTCTTCTTTAGGCTGGATGGCCACTACACCTCTGTAGTAACCGCACTCGCCACAAACTTTGTGGTAAACATATAATGCGCCGCAATTAGGGCATACTGCCAATGTAGGTGCAACTGCCTTGTAATGAGTTCTTCTCTTAGCAGATCTTGTCTTTGACTGTCTTCTCTTAGGATGTGCCATTTCTTTATTGTTTTTTAATTGTTATTCTTTATTGTCATCATTCTTCAGTTTCCTCAGTATCTCCCAGCGGGGATCCATTGCATCTTCTCCACCTTCTTGTTCTGATTCGCTGTCGTTGTCCTCGCGTACCGTAGTTGTAGTCATTGCTGCTAGCCTCGACTCCATCTCTTGATTGCATTGCCCTTCGGGGTGCACATGCCTCATCGGTATGTTCAGCGCTATGAATTCATACATATACCAGGCGAGGTCGATGGTGTCGTCTTTCGTTGAAACCACCACCACCGTGTCGCTCTCCTCCTGGTTTTCCGTTCCATACTTTACGGTAAGATAGTCTTCGGTGCTGATGGCTTGATTCATGTCATCGAGGCATCTGTCGCAGGTAACCACCACTTTCCCCTTGATAGAGAAATCGAAGCGGAACGATTCCGGCCCTTTTTTGATGGTCACGACGGCAAGCAGGTCACCCTTCTCTATCGTCGCGTCTTTCACCATGCTGAAGAATTCATTATCCAAATGAAACTCATATCGAGTGGTGTCTTTGGACAGGTCACTCAGCTTTACGGTGTACTTATCGTTGCTTTCCATTGTTGTATGGATTGAAAAACTCTGCAAAATTATAAAATTTTACAATAAGATGCTCTCTTTTTTCTGCTTTATTTCGTTTCTTGACTGTGATTTTTAAAAAATCAGCGGAGCAGCTTGCTGTTTATGTCGCTTTCCAAGTCATCCATCTCCTCATAACCATGTGAAAGGGAAGCCTTGCCGTCGGGGGTGATAAAAAGCAAAGTAGGGATAGAAACGATGCCGAAATCGCGGGCGATGTTCTCACATTCATCAACATCTATTTTGTACACCTCTATTTTGCCTCCGTATTTTTTTGCCATGGCATCAACGTTGGGCGACATCATTTTGCAGGGGCCGCACCAAGTGGCGAAAAAGTCAATCAAGGTTGGTTTCTTCACCTTGAAAGTCCACCCACCGTTGGGATTTTTGTCTGCAATTTTGTTTGCAAAGTCCTGTTCACTCAGTTTTTGAGGTTCGCTTGAGGCATTGTCCGTTTCGGTTTGTCCGTTGTTCTGCACGTTTTCGGCTTGTTTGCTGTTGCAGGCGGTCATCATCAGCAGGGTAGCTACTGACAGATAAAATATCTTTCTGATTATCATATATTTGTCTGTTTGTTATTTTACGGTGGATGCACCCGAGCTTGCGTCGATGGCATTTTTATCGATAGGAGAACCATAGGTGGCATCTTTGGCAGGAGCATCAATCACGGCCTGGATGTCACATTGGTGGGTTACTATCGGAGCTTTGGCGAATTCGGTGACGTTGTAGTTCTTGAGCAGGTAGTCGTCGTGGTGAGGGTCCTCACGAGGAATGACAAAAGGTTTGTAGGCCTTTCCTTTTCTGTCGAAGTAGGCAAAGTAGGGGCGGGCATAGTTGCCATCCTGCCGGCGGGAACTGACCACAATCCAGCGGCCGTTGCCCGACCAGTCGTGATAACTGTCGGCTTCGGTGGGGCTGTTCACCTCTGCCAGATTCCGGCAGGCGCCGGTACGTGTGTTCAGCAGATACAAGTCGGCTGACTTATGGGTCTGATGGGCGACACCATAGTTGGCACGGACAAACAGCAGATAACCATCAACCGACATCTTGGGAAAGCAGGCACTGTGATGTGTGGATACCGCATCATAAACCAGCTCACGTTGTCCCCATGTCTTGTTGGAGGCGTTGAACTTCATTCGGTAAATGTTATAAAGCAAATGTTTGAAGTCGCCCGTTTTTTCCATCATTGAGTCAGAGGAGGCAAAGTAGAGATATTGCCCGTCGGCTGACCAGCAGGGGGTTGATTCCTGTTTGTCTTTGGTCTTGCAGATTGCGGTGATTTCATTCTTCTTGATGTCGTATAGCACGAGGTCGGAGTAAAGGTCGAACTGCTCAATCTTCTGAGGGTCGTATGACATGAACTGCTGTTTGATGACATTGGAAGAGAATGCAATGAATGGCAGAGAAGGATGCCAAGCTGGATAAACGGTGCCGGCATACATATCGCCTGCTTTTGTGTTGATTCGTTGTACCTTTCCGTTGTAGGTGAGAATCAGACCTCCATTAGGTCCACGATAGTAGAACAGCTTGTTCTCTGGGTGATTTGGCTGAGTGGAGTGGCAGTTGACACATTTCTGGCTGCGGAGGCTCGGATCCTTATGTCCTCTGTGATTGGTGAAAATAGTAGTCTCTTCGCCCGTCTCCAGATTATATTGGTAAAGGCCCAATTCTCCACTGCCCATATACGAAGGCTCAATCAACCGATAGGTGAGATAAGGGTCGATGCTGTCGGGTGCCACCATATTGGTGAATGGCCTGTAGTGAGACCATTGTCCGTTGAGGCTGACATAGACATCATATTTCAGCGTCTTGCCTTTGTTGGCATTGAGCATCTCCTTCCACTGTTTGAGCGGAATGCGGATATCCTTGTCGGCGCCCGTGCTGATGACGATGGGGCTTCCCACTTCAGGCTGTATGCTGACCACACATTTATCACCATCGGCATTCACCGCAAAGTTCATTGGCGCAATGTTGGGAGGAATGACCGTCTGGGTGTAGTCGGGCCATATCTTCACCTCTTTTCCGTTATTCTTGAAATCGGTGGGTACCTTGGTGCTGCAAGCCGAAAGAACCAAAATCAGTCCTGCAACTACCCATTTGCTTATAAGTTTTGTTTTCATTTTTTCTCCTCCTCCTTGTCTTTTTTCTCTTTAGGAAAAACCTTGCTGAACACGAGAAAATAACAGTAGTCGTCCTCGTAATCCTTCATGGCTTCAGCCCCCGTATCAAGGTCGTTGGCGTAAGGCTGGACAGCAGCCACGAAATTCTTGACCCGTTCAATGACATCTTTTCTGACGGGAAATCTGTTTATGGTCATGTCTCCTTTGTTGAGTGCATACAATGCCAGCACTTCCTGCATGCAAACTGGCATACTTCCTTTCTCCCTGTAGGTGTCGGAAAGGTATTGAATGTCGAGCATGAACTGGTCGGTCTGCTTGCTGTATAAGTCCATCATCAGCCTCCTTTGCAGGTTGGCTGCATCCATGGACGGATATTTGATATAAGTGTTTGGCAAATTGGATATGCCGAAAGAAATATCCTCTTTGATTTGCATGGCATTCACCAGTTTCAGTATCGGGTAGTCGTGAAACAGCAGGTCCTGATGTCCTATGTATTTTTCGTGTTCATAGGCCCATTTGCTATAAAACATGGTCTGTTTCATCAGATTGATGTATTTGCGGGCGGAGTTCATCTCCCCTTTTACCAGAGAGAACATGGCAAATCTTTTCAGCAGTCCGAAGTTGCGGCCTGAGTTTACCCAAAATTCCATATTCCACATCATGGCCTGGTTCAGCTGTGAGGAGTAGAAGTAGAGGTCGGGATAATACACTTCTATAGTCAGCATCTTGTAGGGTGACTTTATGGTGTCGTATCTGCAAGGAAAATTGAAAAGGTCGTCCATCTGATTGGTGTTGAGCAGTGCAATGTATCTGTAAGCAGCGATGCCCTGTGTCGGCTTTTTTACTTTGCGGACAGTGTTCAGCATGCTTTCCCATTCCATGTTTTCGGCCTGATGTTGCAGTGTCAATTCGGTGCGGTAGTTCTCATCGCGGAAAGAGTAGTGGTAGGTGCCGTAGCACAACAAGGCCAACATAAATACATTGATGACCATAATACGGTTGCTGAATCGGGTATCCTTGAATTTGAATACGGCTATCAGCAATATGGATAACAAGACAGCCAGCGACAGGTGATAAAGGTTGCTGAAATAGGCATCGGAAATTGGAGAAAGCATGGCCATGATGTATTTTTCCTGATAGACATATTTGTCTGTAATGAAAGGCAACAACAGCAGCAATGCGATGCCTGCAACCGATGCAATGCGGAATTCTTTCCGATTGGAAGGTCTCGTCTTTATTGCAAAAAGGAAAACTGGCAGCAGTGCAAATATGCCGATACCGAAGAATAAGAGGACGGCAATCAACAGGTTGGCTACCATTCCCCACAGTCTGTGCTCCTTGTCAATGAGCAGAAACAGCAGCGTGAGAGCCAGACTGAGAGCAGTGCCCAATTCGATGCTGACTATTGACGAGGATTCGAAATTATCGTACAGCGCATAGCCCACAGAGGTCTGTACCAGCATAATCAGCAGTGAAGGGATGAAAGATAAAAAGGCAAATGTGCCTTTAGGCGCGAACAGAATATATATCATCCGTTCAATGCCTACCAGTCCCGCGGCCAGCAGTGCCCCGCCCAAAAGAGGATGGAACAGCAGCTGTATGAGGAAACGTGAAGCGTACACCAGCAGTCCGGCGGACTGATTGATGCTCTCTTGTGCAAAGATACTGTTGCCTAAAAATAGGGAACTTGATTGCAACTTGTAAAGCAGTTCTCCGTTATACATTCCCAGAAAAAGGAACGAAAACAGAAAGAACACACCCTCGGCAATCCAATGATAGACTGGTTCAGAGGTTATGGCTGCTTTTGGCAGCTTTTCGTTCTTATTCGACATTTTATATATTTTTGTCTATTCTATATTATTCTTTTCAATCTCTTTTTTCAGCTTTTCGGTCAGACCACCGCAGGCATCCTCCAATAACGCAATCACCAACTCAAAACCAGCGGCGCCCCCATAATATGGGTCGGGAATGTAGTCGTCAGTGTATTTGGTGAAAAACTCCCTCATGGCGTGAATCTTATCAATGTGTTCTTGCGTCAGAGCTTTGTCTTTCAAATCGTCAATGTTGGAGTTGTCCATGCCTATGATAAGGTCGAACTTATCAAAATCGGCCAACGTGACAGGCCTGGAGATGGAACATACATCATAACCGTGAGCCTTGGCCGCTTGCCTCATGCGCAGGTCGGCGGGCTGTCCCTCATGCACATTCAATATGCCTGCCGAATCAATGGACAGAAAATTGCCGATGCCAGCTTTGTCGGCAACGGCTTTCATGATGGCTTCGGCAGCAGCTGAACGGCAGATGTTGCCCAAACAGACGAACAGGATGCTTGTCTTTCTCATCCCTCTTTTTTGTCGTCTCCGTTTGGCTTCTGCTCCTTGCGTCCAGGATTCACAAGATCCATATTGGTCCGTTGTTTTTCCTCCTCTTTTTTGCCTTGGCTGGCATATCGGTCCAAAAGGTCGTCTTCGTTGCCATTATCGGCAGGCGGAGCCGTAAAGAAATCGGTGAAGTTGAAAGTCTTTCCGTCGTTCTCGCTGTCAAAGTCGTTCTTTTTTCTTGTGAATAGTCCCATGATATATATATTATAATGTGTATAACGAATTATGTCAATAAAATTTATTTGCAAATATATGAATTTATGCTGGATCTACATCAGAATAAATAAAAACGGATTTGAACCTCCCCATATTCAGCGTGTTGTCGATACAGTTTTTTATAAGACCTTTTGCTTTGCCAAAATCGGCGGTGCGTTCAATCTTCAAGGTGATTTTTCTGATTTCCATGTTTTTTATACGGGTTATCACGGGCTTGTCGGGGCCATAGACACGGCTGGCAAACACGGCTCTCAGATTAGCCGCAAATTCGGCAGCGGCGTGGGTGGTCATGTCGTAGTCTTTTCCCTTTACATAGAGATATATCAGTCTGAAATAGGGGGGATAGTGAAAAGTATAGCGTTCCTCCATCTGCTGCTTGTACATGGCTGCATAATTGTTTCCTTTGACCTGCTCTATGATGGGGTGCTCGGGCAGTGAGGTCTGAATCACCACAATGCCCCTCGTGTTGTGTCTTCCTGCCCGTCCGCTTACCTGGGCCATCAGCTGAAAGGCCCGCTCGTCGGCCCTGAAGTCGGGATAGTTGAGCATCAGGTCGGCATTGAGGATGCCGACCACCCTGACACGTTCAAAATCCAATCCCTTGGATATGATTTGAGTCCCGACCAGCACATCCGTATTCCCATTCTCAAAATCAGCGATTATTTTCTCGTAATTTTTGCGAGACTTGGCCACATCCAGATCCAGCCGGGCCACCTTTGCCTCAGGAAACAGCTCGGTTACCTCCTCTTCTATCTTCTCGGTGCCCAATCCTATGGGAATAAGCGAGGCATTGCCGCAGGCAGGGCAGCGTTCTGGCATGGCATAGGTGTAGCCGCAATAATGGCAGGTGAGCTGATTGGTCGATTTATGATAGGTGAGACTCACATCGCAATTCTTGCATCGAGGTACATATCCGCACGATTTGCATTGTATGTATGGCGAGAAACCTCTCCTATTCTGGAACAGAATGACCTGCTCCTTGTTTTTGAAAGCTTCACCCATTTCCTTTATCAGTTCGGGAGTGAAGTTGAGTTGCATTGTTTTGTGTTTGATGGCCTCCTGCGTGTCAGCCACAATTATTCTGGGCATCTGAATCCCCTCATAGCGGGTGCTGAGCTCTGTATATCCGTATTTACCCGATTGAGCGTTGCAAAAAGTCTCGATGCCAGGGGTTGCCGAGCCCAACAGCACTTTAGCTCCGCACATGCTGGCCAGCACAATGGCGCAGTCGCGGGCATTGTATCGGGGTGCGGGGTCGTATTGCTTATAACTGGTTTCATGCTCCTCATCCACAATGACCAGACCCAAATTCTTGAATGGAAGGAAAATGGAGGAGCGGACACCCAGAATGACCTGGCAATGCTCGCCCTTCAGCATGTTGTTCCATATCTCCACGCGTTCGGCATCGGAGAATTTGGAATGATAAACGCACATTTGTGACCCGAACACGCGCAGGAGTCGAGTGGTTATCTGAGTGGTGAGTGCAATCTCAGGCAGCAGAAACAAGGCCTGCTTGCCCGATTTTATCACCTCTTGTATCAGATGTATGTAAATCTCAGTCTTTCCACTGGATGTCACCCCATGCAGCAGTATGGTCTGTTTGGTGGCGAACTGGCTGACAATGGATTCGTAGGCGGACTGTTGGGCAGTGGTCAACGGATGTATGGGCTCGGTGTGCAATTCTTGTTTCAGCGAGGCATTCCGTCCCACTTCCTTTTGGTAGGTCACAAATATGCGTTTGTCGGTGAGCGCTTTCAGTATGGCGGGGGCACAGCCACATTTGTCGAGAAGCTCTTTCTTATTGATTTCCTTCACCTCGGTAGCCGACAGAAAATGGGACTCGTTGAGATAGGTCATCAGCAGTTTCATCTGTTTAGGTGCCTTCTCCAACTCATCGAACAAGGCGTGCAGTTTCTCCTCATTGGTGAATTGCGGGTCGAGAGAAATCATCGTTTCCGTCTTGGCGTGGTATTTCTCTTTCAGCTCCTCGCTGATTTCCACAGCCCCCATCTCCATCAGATGCTTGACGACGGGCAGCCCGTTCTTTAAAGCAACGGCCTTGTTGAGTTCGTCGATGGTCATCGGCTTTTTGTTGCTCTCCAGCGCATCCAGCACTTCCTCCTCTTTCGGTTTCAGCTGATGGTCGGCCTCGAAGTCCTCAACGACGGTTATCACCGTCTCGCTTTCCAGCTTCAAACCCGAAGGCAGTGCCGCCTTGAATATCTCGCCAACAGTGCATTGATAGTACATGGCAATCCATTCCCAAAGTCTCATTTGACTGGGGTTGACTATCGGCACCTTGTCGAGTATCATCATTATCTCTTTAGGTTCCACCTCTTTAGGTTTCTCCGTGTTGATATGGTAAACCAAAGCGGTGTATGTCTTTTTGTTGCCGAAAGGGACCACCACGCGGGTTCCAACAGTCACCTCCTCCTTAAACTCATCGGAGACAGCGTAAGTATAGGCATTTGACAGTGTCAAGGGCAATATGACATCAATATACATCATTTGTTCATCAGTCTTCTTAAATCAGCGATTCCATTTATCTCGGTAGATATCTCGCCCAGCCATCCAGCCTGCTGGAATGTTCCCGACTGAACTTTTACGAACCGTATGCTTGCAAGTTTGACGTGACGACCATCGGCATCAATGGCACTGTCAATTTCCACCACATTCCCTTTCAGGTTGCAGTCATAATCCTTGGCCAGATATCCGTTTCCTGCGGTTCTGTCGGGGGCCGGTCCGTTCTCAGCATATCCATATCTGAATCTTTTTTGATAAACAGCCCAGTATTGTTGTCCAGAGGTCTGTAACGTGTTGAAGTAGGCGTCAGGTAATCGGGTGCCACAGAAAGAGACGCTATCAGCCGTTTTTTTCCACCACCATTTGCTGGAATTGGGCAGGACTCCGGTATTGCCCAGAACGTCTCTCCAAGTCACATTCGCGCTGTCGTTGGCCGGCTTGTAATAGGTGACGCCGTAGTTGCGCAGACAGTCGGCCGAATCCGTCTCGCTGCCTTTTATCTCGTACCACTTGTCGTCGGGCAGTCCGTTGCCATTGGCATCCTGCATCACATATATGACACCCGGTTCCGGAGAAACTGAGTATTTGCAGAGCACTATCAAATCGGCATCCTCTCCATTCTCAACATCATGGTTGAACCCCGCAATGATGTATCCGCCCCAGCCACCCAGCAAAACATTATGGTCAGCGTTCCCTGCCATGGAGGCGGGGTCCGATAGAATGGCGATGTGCTGACCAGGTCCGTATTGGTAGTCGAAAACAGAAGAAACAAAGGCGTTGCTGCTGGCGGAAGAATC
Organism: uncultured Bacteroidales bacterium; assembly: GCA_937872735.1. Taxonomy (GTDB): domain Bacteria; phylum Bacteroidota; class Bacteroidia; order Bacteroidales; family Paludibacteraceae; genus Physcocola. The sequence continues at coordinate 6,598 of CALMUD010000186.1, read as the reverse complement.
AGAATCTGTCTGAGCATCGTCCGTCTTGCTGCATCCCGAAGAGAGAGCCATACCTAATATATAAGGTATGGCGAAAAGAAGAAAAGAAAAACGTTTCATCATATCGCAAATTTACGAATATTTTATGGTTGAATACAGCGTGATATTATTGTTTTAGAAAATGAATAAAGGAGGGGCATTTGCAAAGAGTCGGTCAGAGATAGGCCAGTCCCAAGAGTCTGTCCAAGTTTTTTTTGCTGTACTAAATATATTTTGCTCCGAAAGTGCGATTTTTATTGCATAAATCTTTATATTTGTCGTAATTTTTTTTGGACTGTATTCGATAAATTAATTAATAATAATCACAAACATTTAGTAATGAGGACATTTCTATTATCATTATCACTGTTTTGCGCTGCCACATTGACCTCTATGGCAATAAAGGTCAAGGGAGTGGTGAAAGATGCCGGCGGAGCACTGCCAGGCGCCAGCGTATCAATTAAGGGTACCCATGTTGGTACTGAGTCTGATGATGAAGGTAATTTCGAGATTGAGGCCAAGCCAGGTGCCACTTTGATCATCCAGTACTTGGGGTATGAAGACAATTATGCCACTGTACCAAAGAATGGTAAATCTTTGGTCGTAAAAATGAACTCGGTCGACCGCGTACTGGGAACAGTAACTGTTACAGCCCAGCCTTATGGTGGTGTCGGAGGCTCTACTGGCGCGACTTCTACATTGGGAGCCGACAAACTGAAAACGTCGACTGGAGCATCAATCGACAACGCCCTTCAGGGTCGTGTGGCTGGTGTGCAGGCAGCGTCAACATCTGGTCAGCCAGGAGCCCCAGCCAACATCCGTATTCACGGACAGGCTTCTTTGACCGGCTCGGGCGACCCATTGTATGTAGTAGATGGAATGCCTATCGGTGGTGGAACTGACAAGACAGCCAGTTCAAACCCATTGGCATCAATCAACCCAGCCGACATCGAGTCGATGGAGGTGTTGAAGGATGCATCGGCTACCGCCATCTATGGTTCACGTGCAGCCAACGGTGTCATCATCATCAAGACCAAGAAAGGTAAGGCAGGTGCCACCAAGATTTCTTATGATGGAAGTTTCTCAGTATCTCAGTTCACCAACCGTTACAATATGATGAATCTGAAAGATTATGCTGCATTTACCAGCAATTCTCAGATTATTCATGACCGTGACGCACAGCCTGATCAACTTAATGCCAATTCATTGGTGTTGGGTGAGGGAACAGACTGGCAGGATGAACTTTTCCAGTCAGCTATCGGCCACAGCCACCAGTTATCAGTAAACGGTGGTAGCGACAATACCCAGTATAACATCTCCCTCGGCTATACCAGCCAGGATGGTGTTATCATCACTACCGACTACGAGCGTATCAATGGCCGTATGTCAATTGATTCTAAAATCAAGCCATGGTTGAAGATGGGAATGAACATGGGCGTATCCCGTCAGAACATGACCAAGGCAGCCAACATTATTGATACCAAGGCCAAGCAGAGTGGTGCCTCTTGTGTCTCTTTCAAAGAGACAGATGAAAACATCATTCTTCAGACTTTGCTTCAGTTGCCTTCTGACTCTCCATACAATTTGGATGGCTCCGTTTCTGGTCCTGAAACCGACCAAGGTGTGAAGATGAACCCTATCGCTCAGCTTCATCAGTCTCCACTGAAACGTCATGAAACAAATATCCTGGGTTCCACTTATTTGGAACTTACCATCGCAAAGGACATCACATGGCGTAATGAGTTGGGTATAGATATGACCAACGCCGATGACTCTTATTATCAGCCTTCATATAATTATGGTGGTTTGAGCAAGAGTGCAGAAAATGCCACTCTGGACAAAGGTAACTATAGCAACAGCTCAATGCGTTTGAGCTCTTATGCCAACTACAATCATACATTCGCAAAACGTCACAGAGTAAACTTGATGCTCGGTGCCGAGGCCAACGAGTACAATTGGGAAGGCAATGTATATGACTATAAAGGATTCTCATCAAATGCCATCTCTACCCCTAACTTGGCTTCTTCTTCTACACTGACAACTTACTACAAGGGTAGCGGCTCAATGGCCTCTTTCTTTGGCCGTGTAAACTATAGCTTGGATAGCAAGTATGATTTGTCAGCTACCGGCCGTTATGATGGCAGCTCCAACTTTGCCGATGGCAACCAGTGGGGCTTCTTCCCATCAATCGGTTTGGCTTGGCGTGTAAGCAGTGAGAAATTCATTTCTGGCAACGACAAATTGAGCAAGGCCATCACCGACCTCAAGTTGCGTGCCGGTTATGGTGAGACTGGTAACTCTAACTGTCAGCCTTCTCACATTGCCTATGTGTCCAAATGGACAACAACTTCCGGCTCTTACGATTTGTTCAAGTATAACAACTATACGAATGCAGATTTGAGCTGGGAGACCAACAAACAGTATAACGTAGGTATGAACTTGGGTTTGTGGAACAGAATCAACCTTACAGTTGATGGATTCTACAAGAAGAATGATGACTTGTTGTTGAAGCCAGAGTTGCCAGCTTACGTAGCACCTACCGATGGTGGATGGGAATATCTGAATACCGCTTATGTAAATGCAGGATCTATCGAGAACAAGGGTGTTGATATCTCTTTGAGCACAACCAACATCACCGACTCAATAGCAGGAATGCAGTTCCAATGGACCAGTGACCTTTCATTCTCATTGGTTCGCAATAAGGTAACCGATTTGGGTTCGTCAACCGAGGCCATTACTGAGAGTTCTGACCCAAGCGGTGTTTACCGTATGTTCTCAACCAACATTGAAATCAACCGTTCTATTGTAGGTGAGGCTCCTGGTCGTTTCTATGGATACAAGACCAATGGAATCATCCAGAATACAGCTGATTTGGAGGCTTATGAGAAAGAGACAGGCCGTACAGCTAACGTCGGTGACGTTAAATATGCAGCAGAAAAGTCATTCATTGGTGATCCGAACCCTGATTTCACTTGTGGTTTGGGCAACACCTTCTCTTGGGGTCCATGGTCTTTGAATGTACAGTTGTCAGCTTCTTATGGCAACGACGTCTACAACTTGGTTCGTATGCGTCTTGAGTCAATGACCGACAAATGGGTCAACCAGACTAGCGATATGATGGATTTTGCCCGTGTTGAGAATGGACAGGTAGTCAATTCCAATACATCAGTGCCACGTTCAGAGTATACCAAAGACTCAAATGGTAACGGCAAGACTGTTTCAGACCGTTATGTAGAAGATGGATCATTCATCAAGATTCAGAATATCTCATTGTCATACAACTTGCCAAGCAAATATTGCAGCAAGATTAAAGTTGACAACCTTCACGTGAGTGCAGGCGTTTCAAACGTTTACACATTCACCGACTATTCTGGTTACGATCCTGAGAACCCAGGCAGTGCCATCCGTCAGGGCGTAGATGAGGGTCGTTATCCTTCACCACGTACCTACTCAGTAGGCTTAGGTTTCAATTTCTAATGTATAAAATAAAAGGTTAATAATAAATATGAAGCTTTTCAAATTAATTCCAGCTGTCGTACTGGGAGCTTTGACGCTTTCTTCCTGTAGCGATTTCTTGCAGAAAGACTCAAAGGACAGCCTAGAAGTTGATCAGTATTTGACAAGTGAGGACAACTTGAAGTCTTTCACTTATCAGTTGTATGGTCCGTACACATGGAACACCTACGAGACAAAGTTCTCATGGTGTGCGAATGAGTTGACAGTAGGTAACGTTTATCACAACTATGGTGATGAAGGAGCCTTCTTCTTCTTGAACTTTGACAACACCAATGCCCAGCTGCTTGATGGTTATCAGGGCTTGTATGGCGTGATTGGCCGTTGTAACATGATTATTAACGAGATGCCATCAACAGCCAAGGCCAATGGAATTTCTGATGCCGCAATCAATCGTGCAAAGGGTGAGGCTTATATGTTCCGTGGTATGGCTTACTTCCTGCTGACAGAGTATTGGGGTGAGACCTACATCGTGTTGAATAATTCCACCGACATAGCTAACGACAATTCATTCAATGTGCCAAAGGCCAGCCGTCGTTGTCTTTATGCCCAGATTGAGAAAGATTGGAATCAGGCTGCTGAGTTGTTGCCAGCTGACCGTTGGGGAACCAATGGCGAACGTGCAACCAAGGCCTCTGCTTATGGTATGTTGGCCAAGTTGTATTTGACAATGGCATCTGCCGCAACTGCCAATTCAGCTGCAAATGCAGCACATCCATTTACTGCAGAAAAAACCGATGTTGAGTATTACGGATTGTCGAAGACCTACGCAGACAAAGCCCTTGATATCAATAATTTCATGGAGTCAGGTTCTAATTTCGAGAATATATTCTGGCCTAAGACTTTCAGCAAGGAGGTTCTGTTCTCATTGCATTTTGAACAGGGTCCTTATGGTGCAGGTTCCAGCCGTCAGGTTCATTTTGCCCGTTCCAAGTATTTGGATGGAGGCGATGACTACTACGGAGGAGAAAAAGGTCTGACGGTAACTTTGTTCAACTCTTTTGACAATAGTGATGTCCGTAAGGTTGCCACCTCTTATTTCACTTTGCAGGATAACGATAAGGTTACAACTGACCGTAAGCCAGGTTACAAATTGTATGATGGTTCTACTTATTACTATTATTACAATCCTAACAAGTCTTTCGGTACCAACAAACAGCCTTTCGGTGCAGAACCAGAGGGTCCGGTATTGAACCATTGTCGTAAGTTCGTTTATTCAATTCCATTGACCAACAAGTTCTCTGCTCCACTTTCTATTCCATTCCTTCGTGTCCCAGACCTTTATTTGATGAAGGCAGAGGCAGAGAAGGCATTGGCTACGGGTGGTGCTGATGTTACCAAAAAGACCACTGCAGGTGATGAATATATCAACAAGATTCGTGAACGTGCAGGGTTGGGTGACATTACAAATGCAGATGGTGTGGCATTGTATGATACGGATCCTGAGACTTCTATGTCGTACACTTACAATAATGGAACCAAGGAAGTTACGGTTTCTTGTCCTACATATAGTGATACCTATGATTTGCTGGAGGAACGTCGTCATGAGTTTGCTCTTGAGTGTCAGAACTGGTTGGATTTGAAGCGTATCTATTACAGAAATGCAAATAATGCCGTTGAGTTCTTGAAGCATGAGGATCGTGGTTATACTTATGGAGTTGCACTTGGCAATTCTTATGCTACCCAGCGTAGTCAATATGAGCGTCAAGCCTTGATAAATGCAGTAGATCCGACTCAGACAAAGGAGACACCAATTGATGTAACCAATGTTGAGTGGTTCTTCCCACTGCCATCTTCTATCGCTGTCAGAGGAAGCAAGACTGTTTTTGATGATATCGATAAAATCAAAAATGGCTCATACGAGTATTAATAAATTGTTTTAAATCATTTCGGACAAAAATGAAAAAAAATATAGTTTTATTAGCGGCTATCTTTGCTGCAATGATTGCTTTTACATCCTGTGACGATGTCACCGATTGTGGATGTGAATGCGCTCAGCCGATAGTCAACCGTGTCGAGTTGCTCGACTCGGCGGGTATTGACTACTCGAACAAGTCAATCCCTGCAGGTACACCTATCGTTGTGATGGGTGAAAATCTGGGAGATGTTGTTGCTGTTAAGTTTGGAGACCAAACCGCAGACTTGAAGCCTGCTTACCGTACGGAGAATACATTGGTGTTCATCGTTCCTACAGTTTCCAAGTCTTGTCAAGGTACTCTTATTACCAGCTCATGCCCTAATGGCTACGCCCAGAGCAAGCTGAGTGTGGTTGTAGGTGCACCTACTGCCTATATGTTCTATAATGAGTTCGTTCCTGACGGAGAATATCTTAAAGTCAAGGGTAATTCATTCGTAGGAGATCAGCTGGAAGTTGATTTCGTGGGCAAAGATGGATCTGCAATCGCTGTATCAGGTGATAATCTGGTAAAGAAGGGTGATGATGGTACTGAGTTGTGGGTAAAGGTTCCCGAAAATGTTGCTGAATCACATCCTGTAACATTCAAGAACAATGCCGAGGGCAAGTCTACCGTGTCTAAAATTTATTTCCGCGATACCCGTAATATGTTGATTGACTTTGATAATAATGTAGATCGTGCGTATGCTACCGGTATTTATAAGAAGAACAAGGCAGGTGACGAGTATAGTATTGCAGACAGCTCATATGATGGAAACAAGTTGACAGATTTGATTCCTGCCAATTATTCCACAGCCAAGTCGGGTGTCAATTCTTATGGATTGTTTGACCCTACAGACTGGACGGAAGTTGCTTATGCACCGAATGTAAATAGCACATTGGTTCCTAATTCTACTGTGTTCGGCTGCTTTGCCGATAGCTCTAACCAGAATTATGGAAACTATGTACTCAAGTTTGAGGTATATGTTCCTGAGTCAATGCCTTTGGATGGTGTGGTACTAGCTATTGGTTTTACTTCTGATTATGAGCGAACTATGGGAACATTCCGTAGTTATTGTGCAGCGTTGAACTTTAATGAAATTAGTTGGGACAAGACACCTGGTGCTACGGGGTGGACTAGATCGGAAGAGCACACGTCTGAACTCCAGTCAC
>CALMUD010000185.1 GCA_937872735.1 uncultured Bacteroidales bacterium | reverse complement strand
GGTGCTGGATAGTGTAAGCAGATGTTTTCAGTCTGATACTGTGTCTCTTATATTCAACGGATTGCCTTCGCTTCCTATAATTGGAGAAATCTCGGCTTGCCAATATGCTGACATCATGTTGCCAACACCCCATGACAGAAATTGTCAATATTTCTGGCTTAGAGAGAATGGCATGACGTTACCGCAATCTTCTATTTCGTTGCAATTGGCGACCAGTGAACGTTTGCGACTTGTAGCTACTGATGTGCGTGGGTGTGTTGATACACTATGGGTTGGTTTCCATATCGATTCTTTGCCATTGGCACCTCATGCGGTCTCCGACACTTTCTGCCAGCATACTGGTCTGCAACCATTGCAGGCTAGCGTGCGTGCGTCATCTGCCAATCCTTTGTCCAACCTCTCCCTGCAGTGGTTTGACCCGTCACTCGATTCGGTGCCGAACACTATGAATACGGATACTGTGAAACTTTATTCGCAGAAAAATGTAAGACGTTATATTGTGCGTCAGACTAATTTGATGACAGGCTGTTTTTCGGATACATCAATAAATGTCACTCTATACAAAGCTTTGCATCTGGCAATGCCCGATTTGCCAAAAGTGTGTTATCCTGAGGTGGTGAATCTGGATATGCAAGTCAAGAATTATCTGTCACACAATCTGGCGACTGTCAATCTGCCTAATCTGCAAGGGGTGACACTGCAATATGCCAAACTTGATGGAGGCCGTAAATCGTTGCTGACTGATGAGGCAGCCGCGGCACTGACCTATAACCAGAACAGAGATACAGTGGCGTATGAATATCTGATTACCGATGCTGATGGTGTCTGCTCAGCAGCTGATACAGTGAGTGTCCCTATTTATGGACGCCCTTCTGCTCCCATTATAGCCAATGGGACTGATACTGTTTATTTTTGCAAAAACAACCCGCCGTATCTGTTGCATGCCATGAATACCAATACAGCTGCTGACACGTTGTCGGAACATATATATTGGAATGGAAATCATAAAGGAGATACATATGCTGTCTCTTTGCAAGATAATGATAAGATTCAGTATGCCTTTGTCCAAAATGAGCAGTCTGGCTGTGTGGGCGATTATGATACTGTTTTGCCTCTTTTCGTATCACCCATATCTGTTTCATCCATTGGTTCAGACGGTGTTATTGTACGTTGCGCAGGTTCCTCTGTGAATGTATGGGATACGCTGGCTTCTGCTTTTTCCATTGATGTCCGTCCTGGCTCACATATAAGTTATGAGGCTTTTGCTGATGGCAAGCCCGCATATCAGGCTGATTTGCTTTCTGTTGTTAGGACAGGTCAGGATACTATAAAATATGTTATGACTGTTGTAGATGCGTTGACAGGCTGTGAGGCTTCAGATTCTTTGATACTGGTATTCCATGCAGCTCCCGTATCGAAAATAGCAGGAGCAACCTCCATTTGCAAAGGTGATACGCTGGACCTGAATGTGGTGGGGGATAATCGGCAAATAAGGTATGAATGGAGTCTGGGAGGTATGACACTAAGCACCGACCGCAAATTACTCACCGACCGTTTGACCTGTGACACAGTGCTGATGCTGACGTCATCTCTGGTAGGTACGTTTTGTCGCGATACATTGTATCAGTCAGTTGTCGTTAATGAGCGGCCCGCGCGTCTGGACAGTCAAAGATTGTCGTTGTGTTTGCATTCTGGTATTGTGAATCTTCCGATTGATTACAACAGTTCCCGTTATGCTCTCCTTGTGGAAGATGAGAGTGGAGACTCGCTAAATCATATCAGTATAAATACCGAAATGGCACGGAGGTATTGGTATCGTGTACGTCTGCAAGATCTGATGAGCGGATGCCAAGGAAAATCTGCCGACATCGTTGCCACGGTGCATCCGTTGCCGTTACTTGATTTACCGCCGCAACCGCAAGTCTGTGAACCCGCAGTCGTTCATTTGCAGTCATTGGCTGTCAATACTTTCAATATGGAGAATGGAGCTGTTGGTGAGACTAAGATTGCGGATTCCGTCTATGTGAACAGCGGAGGAATGGCGGTGTCTGCTCCTGACTCTGTGGCGGTAAGTGGAAAATATCAAGTGACAATAGTTGACCAATATGGATGTGTGGCTACTGATACCCTGTCTCTTACAATTAACCGACAGCCAGCAATGTTGACGGGCGATACCAGCTTCTGCCAAAATACTGGCTCTCATCTCTTGTCAGGGGGGCCTATTGCTGTTGGCTGTAAGGCCGAATGGCTAAATCTGGAATCTGCTTATCCTGATTCTCTCTATACGGATTCGGTGATGGTTGATACCAAATTATCTGGCAATATTTATTATCAGATAAGGCAGACTTCCATTAATGGTAATTGCCACAGCAAGCCTTCTCCTGTCAGAGTGACGATTCATCCATCTATCATTCCAGGACTGCGTGATACTTCTATCTGTGCTGGCAGTACGCTTGATATTTTATCGTATGCCCGGCGGCATTTGCGGGGTGGCACATCTCCCTATGTTGATAAGTGTGTGCGAATGGTACCTTTGCAGAATTTAAATTATTCGGCTATCGAACAAAGTGGCCGTTTTATTGTGGTTTATGCTGATAGCAATAACTGTCATGCACAGGATTCTTTGTCGCTGCATGTGGCATCGCCTGTCCATCTTGTAGTGGATGCTCCATCGTCCGTCTGTGCGGGTGAGGATATACGTCTGCATGCGGCGGGAACTGAATATTATCTTTGGAATAAGGTGTACGATTCTGATACATTAACGATTTCGACCACTGTCCCCGATTCTGTGCATATAGCACTGCAAGCAGGATTCGTTCTTGACAGTACTCTTCACACTGGTTGCAGTGTTGATACTCAGTTTGTCGTGGCGGTCAACAGAGTGCCAGATCTGCTGATTCCATCAGGAGATACTTCTTATTGCCAAAACTCGGTGACAGAACCCTTGACATTGACCCCAGCAGATACGGCAGCTCGTTTGTTGTGGTATTCTCCGTCTGACAGTTATCGGACATCTTCTGAAAATGGAACTTTGATACCTTCGTCAAAAACCGAAGGCGCTTATATTTATAAATATCGTCAGATGCTGGGTCATTGCTTTAGCCCTATGCAAAATTATGTTGTGAATATCCAGCCTGCCATTGCAGAGTTGCCAGTGGTGAGTGATACCTCTTACTGTAAGGGAGAAAAGGCTGCCCCGTTGTCTGCTCAATGGCAATCTCCTCAGTATTCGGTTAAATGGTCTGATAAAGATGGCAATTCGTTGCCGACACCGTTTGCTCCTCCTACCGATTTGGCAGGTTCGCAGATTTATAAGGCAAAATTGGATTATAAGGTATGCCAGAGTAAGGAGGTAGAGATGCGGATTGTGGTACGTGACCGTTATCCGTCACTTCCAGATGTACCCGATTCCTTTGTGTTCTGTCGCAATTCGGGAATGCATCTTTTGTCACTCCGTACACAGCCCGCGGGAACAATGGTCAATTGGTATCATGGCACAGATGACCGACCTGCCGATTCTGTATCTGTGAATTCCGATGCCGTACTTTGGAAAAAAGATTCGTTCCGTGTATCGTTGTCGCAGCTGAAAGGCTGTGCCGGTCCTGAACGTATGGTCTCTGTAATCATTGCCGAAGGGTTGACTCCTTTGTCGTTGTCGGTAGACACTTGCGCCAATACAAAATTGTTCACGTCTGATGTGTTGGCTCGTTATCAAAAAAATGTAGTTGAGGATACGCTTTGGCTTTTGCAACCTCAAAAAAAGCGCTTGGATTTGAATGCCAATATTGGCTATTCGGGGAGGTATGCTATTGCTGTTACCGATGCCAATGGTTGCAAGGCAACTCATGTATTGCAGGTAAACATGATTGAGCCTGAAAATTTCAGTTGTCCTGATGTCAGTCAAATTTATTGTCCTTACGATACGGTGACGCTACATGCTTCGGCTTCTAATGCCACTATGGAGTGGAAAGACTTGCAGATAGGAAAAGTTGGTTATGGAGACACTTATTCTGCTGAGATTGAGGAACCGGGTGATGTCTTGCTGATTGCCACAATGAATATGAATAAAGCGTGTATGGACACGGTGAGAATTCATATTCAGACTTATGTCCCTACGTCACCTGTTGTGGTGGGCGATACGGCTGTCTGTGTGGGCGCGGATGTACAGCTGTCTTCTAAAAATCTATTCCGTTCAGTTTGGACAGTGAACGATACGGTTGCCAGTGGTGATGTGTTCTCCTTTGTTCCGTCACAGTCAACCGTGGTGAGTCTCGTGGGTGTCGATAAAAATCAGTGCAAAGTGAAAAAGAATATTCCAATAACAGTCATTCCTATCCTTTCTCCTCAGATATTGGTTCATCCTCTTATCCATTCAGAAAAGTATCAACTGAATAAGGATACCACCGAGATTGAGTTGGAGGGTATCACTTCAGCTCCTGTTGATGGCCATTATTCTTTTTATTGGAATTTTGGTGATGGATCTTCTGTTCTGGGTGGAAAGTTGGAGCAGCACACTTATTCCCGTAAGTTGGTGATGCTGAATCTACCAATAGAGGTAACGCTGAAGGTTAGACATGACTTCGGCTGTGAGGGTGATGCTTCCATATTGTTGCAGACAGATCCTGATTTTAAGGTGCCTAACACCATGACACCGGAAGATGATTTTATGCCTGATTATTATCTCCAGATTTTTGACCGTATAGGCAATCTTATTTATGACGGAGATGGATGGAAGGGCAAAAAAAACAATGGAGAGGACGCTTTTGCCGATACTTATTTCTATGCCATTACTTATTATGTCGGTGGCGGAAAAAGAATCAAAACGGGATATATAACATTGGTTCGTTAATAATAGAGATATGCCAATAAAGATAGGATTGTTAGGATTGTTAATGTTGGTTTGCTCTTTGAAAACCAATGCCCAGGAAGATGTGTTGTTTACTAATAAACAACTGAAAATGAATTATATGAATCCTGCTTATATCCCTGAGATAATGAAAGCTACATTCACAATTGGCGGGCGTTATCAATGGACGGGTATTGATGGGGCTCCGCGTTCCATTTATGCCAATGGCAAATATTTCTTTATGGGTGCCCATTCGCAAATTTCTTTATCTTTTCTTTCTGATGATATCGGTTATCAATACACCCGTCAGCCCAAAATAGGTTATGCTTTCATGTTGCCGATAGGTGATGATAGTTACCTGAATCTGGGTATTGGTGGCGGATTGGTGAATCGTGGGTATGATGCCTCGAAGATAGACCCTGCCAATACCAAGAATATGGAGGATTCGTATGATCTGCAAAAAGGAACGGCTCCAGATGCCGAGGTGGGGGCTGAGGTTCTGCTGCAGAATCTTGAAATTGGAGCTTCTGTCAATCACTTGCTGGAGGGTACGGAAAATGTAAAAATGAGTCCGCTTTATTCGGGATATGTCAATTATTATTTTGATACGTCAGAGTGGTGGCGTCTATCCCCATCCTATTATGTTTATAATTATAGAGACAGATGGAAGCACCAAATAATGGTTCTTTTTTACTATATATTTGACTACGAATGGAATCCGTCAGATCTTTTTTACGTCGGAGCATCTTATCGTTATGCCTATGAGGGCTCGCTGCAGGCGGGCATCAATCTGTTTCCTTCCCTTTCTTTGTTTTATTCTTACGATTATTTTTTTGGTGGTCTGTCGCATGGTAATTATGGTACACATGAACTGGGACTTGAAATCAAGATTCCACAAAAATTTCAAGGCTGTTTTGCCAATTATGGAAAATCAAAGAAATATACGCGTTATACCAGAATGAGGTAATTTTTGTATCTTTGTCATCAGTATGAAAAAAATAGTGGTTTTCTATTATAGCCAGACAGGCCAAGCGCAGCAGATAGCGCAGAATGTGTGCAAGCCTCTTGCAGAGGCGGGCTATCAAGTTGTCTACAAGTGTATAGAACCCGTTACGCCTTTCCCCTTCCCGTGGAGTTATTGGAACTTTTTTCAGGCTTTCCCCGAAACGCGTCTGCTGATGCCGGCTCCTATCAAGGAGTTTGACCTGAGCGATGTGCAGGATGCCGACCTCGTGTTTCTGGCTGGCCAATCGTGGTATCTTTCCCCTTCACAGCCCATTGAGGCATTTTTGACCTCTCCGCAGGTACGGACTTATCTTAAGAACCGTCCTGTGGTTACTATCAATGGTTGCCGCAATATGTGGGCCATGGCTCAGAAAGAGGTCCGCAAACAGCTTGTCAGTATGGAGGCCCGATATGTGGGACACATTGTTTTGCAAGATTATGCACCCAATCTGATAAGTGTTGTCACCATTTTCCGTTGGCTGTTCCGTCAGCAGAAAGCAGCTACCCGCATTTGGCCCGCAGCTGGTGTCTCTGATGCTGACATGGCGGGTGCTTCCCGTTTTGGAAAACTGATACAGAGTGCGCTGGAACAAAATGATTTGGAACAGTTGCAGTCGGCATTGGTGGCAGCAGGCTCGGTACCTTATAAGCCTAGTCTCGTGTTTGTGGAAAAAACTGGACACCGGATTTTTGGATTCTGGGCAAAATTCATCCGAAAAGCTGGCGACCGCAACAGTCCTGACAGACGTTTCCGATTAAGGCTGTTCGTCTATTATCTCTTTTTTGTGCTCTATGTGGTATCGCCTTTCGGCCTGCTTTTCTTTTATCTCACTTACCCCTTGCGTATGGCAGGTATCCGTAAGGAAAAGGCAGACTTACTGCTTAATCTGAAAGAATGATAAGAAACAAATAATTATACAGAATGACCGCATTAAGATTTAAAGTGGTGGAAGAGGCCTTCCGAAAGAAAGCAGCAGAAGTTGCGACTCCTGCTGAACGCCCCTCGGACTATTTCGCCAAATACGTCTTCAATAAGCAGAAGATGTTTAAGTATCTCCCACTGAAAGTTTATAATAAGATGATGGACGTCATTGAGAATGGCGCCCCGCTCGACCGCAACATAGCCGATGAGGTGGCCGATGGCATGAAGACTTGGGCTATGCAGTTTGGTGTGACTCATTGCACCCATTGGTTTCAGCCATTGACGGGTGGTACTGCCGAAAAGCACGACTCCTTTATGGAACACGACTGGAAGGGTGGCATGATAGAGGAATTTACGGGTAAGGAACTTGTGCAGCAGGAACCTGATGCCTCCTCATTCCCGAGCGGAGGTATCCGTTCCTCCTTTGAGGCCCGTGGCTATTCGGCTTGGGACCCTACTTCTCCAGTCTTTGTTGTTGGCGATACGCTGATGATACCCACTGTGTTTGTGTCATATACGGGTGAGGCTCTCGACTACAAGGCACCGCTGAAGAAAGCCTTGGCTGCCGTTGACCGTGCTGCCACTGAAGTCTGCCATTTCTTTTATCCCGAAGTGAAGAAAGTGACCGCCAATCTGGGCTGGGAACAAGAGTATTTTCTTGTTGATGAAGACCTCTTTGCTGTACGTCCCGACCTTGTGATGACAGGCCGCACGCTCATGGGTCACGAATCTGCCAAAAACCAGCAGATGGATGACCATTATTTTGGTGCCATACCTGAACGGGTGGCCGCCTTTATGCGTGACCTGGAGATTCAGGCTCTGGAACTGGGAATCCCTTGTAAGACGCGCCATAACGAGGTGGCTCCCAATCAGTTTGAATTGGCCCCTATTTTTGAGGAATGCAACCTGGCCGTTGACCATAATATGCTGCTGATGTCGCTGATGCGCCGGATTGCCCGTAAACATGGATTCCGTTGTCTGCTTCACGAAAAACCGTTTGCCGGCATCAACGGTTCGGGCAAGCATAACAACTGGTCGCTTACTACCGATACGGGCGTGCTGCTGCATGGCCCAGGCAAGACTCCCGAGGAGAACTTACGCTTTGTCACATTCATAGTGGAGTCTCTGATGGCCGTTTACAAGCATAATGGCTTGCTCAAAGCCTCCATCATGAGCGCCACCAATGCCCATCGTCTGGGTGCCAATGAGGCCCCTCCTGCCATCATATCTTCTTTCTTGGGCTCACAGTTGAGCACCTTGCTCGACCATTTGGAAAACACTACCAAAGATGAACTTATCAAGCTGGGAGGCAAACAGGGCATGAAACTGGATGTGCCACAGATTCCAGAATTGGTGGTTGATAATACCGACCGAAACCGCACCTCACCTTTTGCTTTCACTGGCAATCGTTTTGAATTCCGTGCGGTGGGTTCAGAGGCCAACTGTGCCCCTGCCATGATTGCGCTCAACACGGCCATGGCTGAGGCTCTCACCAACTTCAAGACGAGGGTGGATGCCCTGATGAAGAAGGGCGAGGCTAAAGAAACTGCCTTGCTGGATGTGCTGCGTGAGGATATCAAGACCTGCAAGCCTATCCGTTTTGATGGTAATGGCTATTCTGAAGAATGGCAGGCTGAGGCCAAAAAACGAGGATTGGATTGCGAAAGCAGCTGTCCTGTCGTGTTTGACCAGTATCTGGCGCCTGACAGCGTGAAGATGTTTGAGTCGATGCGCGTCATGAACAAAAAGGAGCTGGAGGCCCGCAACGAGATTAAATGGGAAACTTACATCAAGAAAATACAGATTGAGGCCCGTGTCTTTGGCGACCTTTCGCTGAATCATATCATACCGATGGCTACCAAGTATCAGAGTATGCTGGTTGACAATGTGAACAAGTTGAGACAGATATTCCCTGCTGAACGTGCCGCCGAATTGTCGAAGAACAACATGGATCTGATAGAGCAAATTTCGGAGCATACCAACTACATTTCTACCAACGTCAAACTGCTGGTGGAGAACCGAAAAGTGGCCAACCGGATAGAAGACCCTCGCACCAAAGCGGTGGCCTATCACGACACGGTAGCTCCACTGATGGAGGACATCCGCAAGCACATTGACAAGCTGGAAGAAATTGTCGAAGATGAGATGTGGACGCTGCCAAAGTATCGTGAGATGCTGTTTATTCAGTAAATTCTTATATATATTATTATTTCAGTTCAATAGGGGACTGGTTGTCGTGCGACAATCAGTCCTTTTTTGTGGTCTGCCATTCGTGTTTGTAGTGGCCATAGCAACAGCGAGGGCTGCCCCAATGGAGCAGCCCCCGCTATTGTTTTTACAAAATCGTTTTTATTCCACTGTTACGCTCTTGGCGAGGTTGCGTGGCATATCCACATTCAGTCCTTTGGCCACAGCCACATGGTAGGCCAGCAACTGCAAAGGAATGACACTCAGCAGCGGTGCCAAATCGTTCAGTGTCTGTGGTATCTCAATCACAGCATCTGCAATCTTGCGCACCTCCTCGTCGCCTTCGGTCACGATGGCCAATATGCGGCCGTTTCGGGAGCGAATCTCCTCCATGTTGCTGATAATCTTATGGTAAAGCTGATGATGAGTGGCGATGAACACGATAGGCATATCCTTGTCCACCAGTGCTATTGGCCCGTGTTTCATTTCGGCGGCGGGGTAACCCTCGGCATGTATGTAGCTTATCTCTTTCAGTTTCAAGGCGCCTTCCAGTGCTACTGGATAGTTTACGCCTCGGCCCAGATACAGAAAATTGTGGGCGTAAGTGAAGAGTCTGGCAATGTCTTTTATCTTGTCATTCTGTTTCAGCACCCTTTGCATTTTCTCGGGTATGATGTCCAGCTCAGCAATGGTCTCCTGATAGACTGCATCGCTCAGCGTGCCGAGCTCGTGTCCCAGGGCCAGTGCCAATAGCGTGAGCACAGTAACCTGTCCGGTGAAAGCCTTGGTGCTGGCCACACCAATCTCAGGCCCTACATGGATGTAGATGCCCGTGTCGGAAGCCCGGGCTATGGAAGACCCCACCCCGTTGACAATGCCGAAAACCAGCGCTCCATGTTCCTTTGCCAACTGAATGGCAGCCAGCGTGTCGGCGGTTTCTCCACTTTGGCTGATAGCTATGATGACGTCGTCCTTCTCAATCACAGGGTCACGATAACGGAACTCACTGGCATATTCCACTTCCACGCGTATGCGGCACATCTCCTCAATCAGTTGTTTCCCTATCAGTCCTGCGTGCCAGCTGGTTCCACACGCTACTATGGTGATGTGTTTCGACTTGAGCAGCCTATCCTTGAAGTTGTGAAGAGCCGACAATACGATTTGATTGTTCTCGGGGTGGCAACCGTCAACCAGCAGTCGTCCGCGCATACAGTCGCGCAGGCATTGTGGCTGGTCAAATATCTCCTTGAGCATAAAATGGTCGTAGCCCTCTTTGCTCAGCTTGCTGATGTCAAGGTCTACTGTCTTGATATCCACTTCCACGCTCTTGCGGTTCAGATTGATGATTTGAAGTTCCTTCCCTGGCTCAATGTTCACAATCTGCTCATCATCCAGATAAACCACCTTGTCAGTATATTCCACTATCGGAGTGGCATCGCTGGCAATGAAAAACTCATCGTTGTTTTTGCCGACGCCCACTACTAGCGGACTGCTTTTGCGGGCTGCAATCAAGTGATTAGGATTGTTTTTCTCCAGCACCACAATGGCGTAGGCTCCCACCACCTTGTTCAAGGCGGAGCAGACTGCCTTTTCCAGGTTTTTGCCATTCTTATGGTAGCTGTAGTCAATCAGCTGTACCAGCACCTCCGTGTCGGTCTCGCTCTTGAAGGTATATCCTTTTTTTATGAGTTGCTCTTTTATCAGGGCATAGTTTTCGATGATTCCGTTATGTACAATGGCCAACTCTCCGCTTTGTGATACATGAGGGTGCGCATTTACATCATTGGGCTCTCCGTGTGTGGCCCATCGAGTGTGGGCAATACCTATGATGCCGCTAGTATCCTTCTCGGCTGCAAAATGTTCCAATTGTGAAACTTTGCCGGCCGATTTATATACGTTCAGTTGACCCGCCTCGTTGAGCAGGGCAACTCCCGAACTATCATAACCACGATACTCAAGCCGATGCAATCCTTTGATTAATATTGGATAAGCCTCTTGCTTGCCTATGTAACCTACTATTCCACACATACCTATTCGTATTCTATTTTCTTATGATGACAAGGATTTATAAAATCCCTATATGCCGCAAATATAAGTCTTTTACACTTAATTCAGAAGGCATATTCTCTTATTTTGTCTTATTCGTGTTAAAAATATTTTCCTTCGTTTCAGCATTTATCGTCTCCAAAATGCTGGAGTAAATACAAATACGACCGTGAAAATTTCCAGACGGCCCATCAGCATCAGAAGGCTGCAAATCCATTTTGCAGAGTCGGGAATGGGGTAGTAACTGCCCATCGACAGAGTGCCGAATCCCATACCCACATTGCCGATGCTTGATACCACACTGCCTATTGCTTCGGCTGGTGCCAGCCCAATGAGGAGCATGGCCACAATGCTTATGAGTGTGATGCCTATGTATAGGGAAACGAAAGCCAGCGCATTGTTGATTATTTCGGCGTCAATGGCTTTCTTGTTGAATTTCAGTGGAATCATGGCATTGGGGTGCAGCAGCCGCTTGAATTCGGCATAACTATTTTTGACCAGCACCGATACCCTCACCATCTTTAGTCCACCTGACGCTGAACCTGAACATCCACCCAATAGCATTACTACAATGAATATCAGCCATATAGGAGTGCTCCACCCCATAATGTCGTCGGTATAGAACCCAGTGCCCGACATGGCAGTAGAAATCATGAAGGCAGATTTGCGGAAGGCTGTTTCCGTTGCCCAATTGGTATTGGTGAACAGATTGACTACAAAGGTGAAAGCCACAAAACCACCTACAAACAGCAGAAAATTTCGACACTCTTCGTCACGTAGTGCTTGACGGGGCTTTCCATTGAACAGGAAGAAGGTGACGCTGAAGTTGAGTGAGCAGAAAAGCATAAAGAAAATCAGCACATACTGAATGAAGGGGGAGGTCCAGTAACTGATGCTGGCCGCTTTGGTGGAGAATCCGCCAGTGCTGACAGTGGCGAAGGCTTGGCACACTGAATCGAACACATCCATGCCGCCAATGCAGAGCAGCAAAATCAGTACCGCAGTGATAATCAGATAATAGCTCCACAACATCTTGGCGGTTTGTGTCAGTCGGGGTGATATTTTTTCTTTGGTCGGTCCACTCACCTCGGCCATATATAGCTGCATCCCACCGAAACCGAAAGCCAACGAGAGCACAATGATACCCATGCCACCCATCCATTGCATCAGTCCGCGCCACAACAGAAAACTGCGGGGTACGGCCTCCACGTTGGGCAATATGCTGGCTCCTGTGGTAGTGAATCCTGACATTGACTCGAAAAATCCGTCGGTGAATGAGTGAACTGTCCCATTCATCATGAATGGAAGTGCGGCAAAGGCGGAGAATACAGCCCACACGGAGGCCACCACCAGATAGCCTTCGCGTTTGCCCCATGTGCCCAGATTCTTGCGGAACAGACCCATTAGCAGCAGGGCTACGCCTAGTGTGATACCCAGAGCTTTGTACCAGCTTGTCTGTGCTGTCTCAGCGTTTGCCACGGAGAATAGCGTAGGAATCAGCATGGCTGCCGATTCCAGCAGCAGCAATCCGCCTGTAGTGTGCAGCATTAGACGGTAGTTCAGTAAGGCTTTCCTTTTCATGACTTATTTGAATAGCTTGTCAAGTTGGGTGAGGCTTGCCGACAGACAGAATACAATCACGCTGTCGTTGGTCTGAATCTGGGTGTTGCCGTTGGCAATCTCGCCGACGCCACCTCTGATGAAGCCGCCAATAAAAATATCGTGAGGCAGTTTCAGGTCCATTATCTTGCTTTGGGTTATTTTAGATCCCTCTTTGGCTGTGAGTTCTACCACCTCGGCATCCACGTGGGTCAGGCAGTTTACCTTGCTCACGTCAATGTCAAGTGTGTATTGGTAGATGTGGCTGGCGGCAATCAGTTTCTTGTTGATGACGGTGCCGATGTCCAATTTCTCTGCCAAAGGGATGTACGATATGTTTTCCACTTCGGCAATGGTTTTTTTTATGCCCAGTTGCTTGGCTTCGAGGCAGGCCAGAATGTTGGCTTCGGAATTGTCTGTGAGTGCCACGAAGGCATCCATGTCCTCAATATCTTCCTGATGCAGAATCTCAGGATTGCTGGCGTCACTGTTTATTACCATGGCGTCCAGCTCTTCGCTCAGTGTGCGGGCCAGCGCCTTGTCTTTCTCTATCACCTTCACGTTCATGCCCGAAGGCAGACTTTCGCAAGTCTGAACAGCAATTTTGCTGCCTCCCATAATGATGAGGTCTTTCACATTGATGACCTCCTTGCCCGCCTCGTTGCGGACGTGTGTCACATAGTCGTTAGTGGTGAAAAAATAGACGATGTCGTTCGTCTTGATTTCAGAGTCACCTTTTGGTATAATGGTATCTGAGTCGCGGCGAATGGCCACTATACGATAGTGGTCGCTGCCGGTCAGGTCTTTCAGTTTCTTGTTGATGATAGGGGCATTGCCGCGTACCTTCATGGCAATCAGTGTCAGAGCCCCGTCGCCAAATTCCATCCATTGGCGCACCCAGTTGACGCGTAAGGAAGTGATGATTTCCTCGGCTGCCAATTTCTCGGGATAGATGAGAGCGTTGATGCCCATTTTGTCGAAGAACTTCCGACAGTTGTCATCCATGTATTCAGAATTGTCAATACGGGCTACCCGTCGTTTGGCACCTAGGTTGGCAGCCAGCAGGCAGGCGGTCAGATTCTGGCTCTCGTGTGGGGTTACGGCAATGAATAAATCGACCGATGTCACTCCAGCATCGGTCAAATCTTTGATAGAGGTGGGAGAACCTACTATGGTCATCAGGTCGCTGCCTTCCTGGGCTTTGCGTAGTTTAGTCCCGTCTTCGTCAATCAGGGTAATGTCGTGCTGTAGGCGTGACAGCATTTTTGCCAGGTGGGTTCCCACTTCGCCTGCTCCTACTATTATGATTTTCATCTCTTAATTCTTGTCGGCTGTTATGTTCGGCCTCGCAAATGTAGCTATTTTCCATTCACTATACAAAATAATGTGAAAGGAACACTAAGGCTGAGCTCTCTTTCCGAAGAGAATATAATTGCCTTGTTGATTTTCAAATATGGGCATCTGTGCGCCGTTGGTAGCTTTCCGCACCGTCTCGCGGATGTAGCGTTGCAGTCCATCCAGCGTGATGTTTCCGTCGGCATCGGCAGCCTGCCCCTTCAGTCCGTCAATCAAGGCCTTGGTGAAGATTCCGTTTTCCCACTTTTCTGATTCGTTCGATTTTTGGCTCTCGGTGCTCGAGTAGAATCCGATGGCTCCAGGCTCGGCCAGCGTGTAGCTTTCGGCCGCCGATTTCTGCCCATACATGGCCCCCGAGTGGCAAGCGTCCATAAAGATGAGAATTCGGCATTTCTTCTCTTTCAATCGGCGTACGGCTGTCTTTATGACTTCAAAATTGACAGCCGACGAGAACAAATCGTTGCTCTCGGCATTCGATGACAAAAAATAGGTTACGCCATCCTCTTTGGCCCCGTGGCCTGAGAAGAAGAGCATCACCACATCGCCTTGTCCCACATTGTTGATGAGAGTGGACAGACCCTTCTTGATGTTCTTGTCGGTGGCATTTTTGTCGGTGATGACGGTGGCCGACCCTATTTTGTCGTATTGGCTGATGTTGCATCCTCTCACCGCATTCACGAAGTCTGTGGCATCTTTCGCCGCGTTTTTCAACTTGAGGTCTGGCTGGTCGTAATCGCTGATGCCGACGGCCAGCAGATGCAATGCCGGTTTGCCCTCTTCGCCTGCATATTGAAGCGTCACCACGGCGGGGTCGCTGTTGCGGTCGTGCGCATCTTTGGCTATCATCTGTATGTGGCAGGGAGTATTGGGGTTGCGGGGCAGTGTCAGTGTCAATTGCTGGGTGGCTTGCTGCACCCCTTTGCCTCTTGACTGCAATTCTCCATTTATATAGGTCTGTATCTGTGGTTTGCTTCCATCAAAAGTGCGAGCCTCGTATTGCACGGTCACATTATTGGTGGTATAGGTGCTGCCATCTTTTGGTTGAATAATTCGCAGGGTCGGCGATTGAGCGTTGCCTTGCGCGGTGTTGCCGTCGTTCGTGTTAGTGCCCAGAATGTTGGCCGTTGGTGACATCAGCAGCGATTGTTTGTTTTTGCCATCGTCCATATCTTTCAGGTCGGCCAGCGTCACTCCGTCGGGATGCGATTGCTGATAGGCGAATCCCGCTCCACGTGCGGCATTGGCATTGCCATAAGTGGGTTTGACGATGAACTTGCCTGTGCGGTCGATACATCCCCAGCCAGAGGAATGTTTCACCACCGCAAAAACGCGGTTTCCGGCAAAGGTATATCCCTTGTCGTAGGCCAAAAAGTAGGGTTTTATCACCCAATTACCTTTATGGTTCACAAATCCGAAGCGGTGTGTGTCGGGGTCGGTGGCGGTATAAATCTTGCTGCCCAGTGGCGCAAATGTCGTATTCTGTATGGCAGCATCGCGGGCATCGTCCACTTCAATCATG
>CALMUD010000184.1 GCA_937872735.1 uncultured Bacteroidales bacterium | reverse complement strand
GGTGACTGGAGTTCAGACGTGTGCTCTTCCGATCTAGAAGGGTCCCTACCCGCCTTAGGCGGCAGCCAGCAAGCTGACTGTCTCAAAGTGTCAGCCCTGTCAAACCCCTGCCTCTTTCCACCAGCACAAAGCTACACCTACGACAGCCAACGCATCATGGCCTGCGGAATAGCCACCCACGAAGTGAGCGCCGCCCAATCGGGCCAATATCCATTGTGCGTCTTTACCCAAGGAGGCATCTGGGCCATGGGCATAGGCAGCGAGACCGCCTACGCCAGCCAAGTGCCCATATCGGCCGAGGTCAGCATCAGCCACAGCGTGCTGCCCACCCCCATCGGTCTGGTGTTTGTGTGCGCCAACGGAGCCAAAGCACTGCAAGGACGCATCAGCGTGGACTTGTCGTCAGAAGCGTGGGGCGACCCCTGCCAAACCTTATGGCAGAACCCAACCATACAAGACCTTGCCTGTGGACATCATGACAAACTGAGCCAGACGGCTCTGCTGATTTTGACAAGAGGCGGACTCGCCCTGAGTCTGCCACAACTACTGGATGCACACTGCCGCATCGGCTACGACGCACTGCATGGCGAGATTGTGTTTGGCAACACACAGGCCGACTGCGACTGCAGCTATACCTACCACCTCGGCAGCAAACGATGGTCGGCACAACGGGGACGATACCGCCACTTTGAGGGTGCGTATGCCTTACGGTGTGATGAACGGAACACATTGGGAGAAGCCACCATACCCGTCAGGGGTGGACTGTATAAGCTGACAGCAGAGGCAAGGGAGCCAACATCCGACGGACAATGCATACTGCTGGTCACCCGTCCAGCCCGCCTGCAAGGGGACAACTATCAACTGGTGCGGGAGGTGGTGCTGCGCGGACATTTCAGTCTGGCCAAAAGCTGCGGCACAGGATTCTATCTGGCAGGGAGCAACGACCTTCTCCATTGGCAGGTGCTGAGCGTGAAACATTTTACGGGCCAATTTCTGACGCAGGTGGTACTGCCACGATCAAAATGGAGTTACCGGTTCTTCAGCGTAATGATATGCGGCAGAGTGCAACCCGATTTTGTAACGGAACAGATAGAAGTGATAAGCCAAGGAAAATTCGGGGACAGAAGACGATGAAAAAAGGAGGGCTTTCCAAATATAAAAGCACAGAATGAATAATAGTATCAACAGGTATCTTATTCGCATCAAAAATTGCCACATTGCCCTCGGCATCAGCCACGAGGCCATGCAGTACTCATGGAGTGAGTAGCAGGAGATTTCCCTATCCGTTTTCATAAAGAATATTGTTTATAAGTAAAAGCACACGAAATACGGACAAAAGAACACAATACCAGCAGAAATATTTACATTTTTTCTATCTTTGCGCAATGCAACAAGAGGAATGATAGAACAAGTATACAACAAGTCACTACTGATAGCGTGGGTGATGCTTTATGCCTTTGCCATTAGCCTTATCATGGCCCGCAAGCCTTACCACGACAGCGAGAACACCTACCTGCGCTCAAAGAAGATATTAGCCACGGCCTTTGCCTTGTTCGGCATACAGATAATGCTGCAATGGATGTTCGATTTTCGGGGTCATGCGCCACATATAGCCACAGCGCTCAACATCACCATATTCCACATAGCAGCCATTCATTTTGGCGCAGCCATGATCATACTGCTGGACCACAGCTACCGCAATGCCCGCCAGCTAAGATTTGACTGCATCTGTTTCATAGCCAACATGGCGCTGCTATGGCCATCCACATTGCTTGTCACAGGCATTCACCGAATGATTTTGCAAGGCATCTCCGCCGCCATTTTCCTTCTGGTAGCAATCCGTCTGGTTCTCATTTTCTTCCGGGCCTATCATGCCGCAGTGCGTAAGGTCAACAATTACTACTCCAACGATGTGGACCAGTTTGTGAGATGGCTCTACAAGAGTTGTCTGGGCATCATCGTCTTCGGATTGTCGGAAGCGATTATCTGTTTTATGCCTAAATGGGTGATTGCCATACAAATGACGGCAGGCGACTTTATGTTCATCTATATCTACATCTCGTTTCTCAACTACACCCTCAATTTTGGTCTGGTGGAGACAGCCATAAGCGAGGAGACACCTGCCATAGGCAATAACGATGCCGATAGGCACGCCAACAGTTCGGAGCAACCCAGTTCCAATCTGACGGACGAAATGGAACAGCGACTGAAAAAATGGATTGCCGACAAAGAATATTGCAAAAATGGAGTCACGATTGACGACGTGGCAAATCAAATATATACCAACCGGACCTACATTTCGAGCCACATTAACGAGCGATGCGGATGCACGTTCCGCGACTGGATTAACCAGCTGCGCATAGAGGAAGCCAAACAGCTGATGACGGAACACGATGACATGACCATACAGGAGGTGGCCCTGGCCATCGGATTTTCCTCGGGGTCACATTTTGCGCAGCTCTTTTCCGACAAGGAGGGGGTGACGCCCTCAAAATGGAGACGCCAGACACCCCCTACCGCCCCAACTGCTGCATATAGTAAAACTGATAATGAGGTAACAATTCAGGATGCAAAGCCTTGATGACATCGGCCAGCAAAATTTATCACGCAGTAAAAATTCATTACATTCCCATTAAAATCTATCAGAACGAATAAAAACTCAATATTTTGTATTTTTATTGCTAATATTATGAATTTATATTGTATATTTGCATATATAATACAAATAAATTAGTTGAAAAAGCATCTCATTATCTTTGCGCATTTGCTCCAGATTTCAGTATCTTTCTTGATGGGAAAAGATGCGATGCCATTAGCGCAATAAGGAAAAACCGTTACATAGCATTGGGGATGCAATTACGAGGGATACCGACAATACAAACTGCATCAATTAGCAGTGTTAACTTTTTCGACTTTGTTTATGACGGATTAGCTTCCCACTGTCCAGTTGCGATTGAAAATAACATTCAGAAAAAAATTCGAGACAGAGAAAAACTGATACAAATATCAATAGAAGAGTTGATACGTAAAAAATCACCCTCTGTACTATTGGTTGTCGGATTTCCTCTTAATTTTGATCCAGGAATACCCGTTGTAGTATATGAAAGTAGGATTCAAAAATTTAGAAAATATGAGATTCCAAAAAACAATTAACAAGGAAGACGCGCCTGACATATTCTTCGAAAACGATGAAATGACAAGCGTTGACGTTGCCTTGTTTGCCAAAAAACTGAATTCGGACATTACAGGTAACGAACGTACATTTTTCGAGGAAATGAAAAAGAAAGAGGAAGGCGAATATGCAATCTCGGCCGACCTGATTCTATGTGAGGACAACAATAGAGACGAAATATACATTGTACGATACTATTTCGATGAATACAGAATAGGAAGAGGAAAATTGGGACACCGATATCCAGAAATATTCACCGACAATCTGACGGACGCCTTGAAAAGCGACCTGATAGAACAACTGAACTATCACATCACCTTGTACGACTGGCTCAAAAAAACCGACTTTGAGGGCATAAGATATGATGGAAACTATGCACTATAAAATGAAAGAATACAAGACGCCAGACACCCCCTACCGCCCCAACTGCTGCATATAGTAAAACTGATAATGAGGTAACAATTCAGGATGCAAAGCCTTGATGACATCGGCCAGCAAAAGGTCGGGGTGAGAAATGCAGCCCTCCCAGAAATCACTGCTGCCATTGGGCGAACGGCGGCGGTTATAATTATAAATACGCCCTGACCGATAGGAACGAAAGATGGAGCAACGCGGCTCACCCGCCAACACTTCAGACAGCGTATTTTCCTGTGCACCAAACCAATAATCAGCCTGACTGAAATTACAGAGAACAGACTCAAACGAGAGCGGAAGACTGCCCGTGTGGCTATCGCCAGCATAGAAATAACGAGCGCCAGCATCCGCATACAAACTGGCCATATAACTGCGACCTCCCGGCACATACCACGTGCCACGAAAACCACAACCCGAAAACACCTGCGGGCGGTTTTTAGCCTTTGCCGCCAAAGCTTTAAGCGCCAGATAACGATGCGCCACCCCCTCAAACAGACTGTCGGCCAGTTTCTCCTTGCCATAGAAGGCAGCCACAAACTTGATCCACTCAGCCCTGCCCAGCAGTGACGGCTCCTGCCACTCCTGATTATAAAGCACCGGAATACCCTCCGCCTCAATCAGCGGGGCATATTTATCGTTGGCAGCATACTGGGTAGTGAGCACAGCATCAGGTCGCGCCAGCAGCAACCGTTCACGATTCATGCTGAAATTGTCACCTAAGCCAATTACCTTATTTTGGGCCACTGCCCTGCGCAACTCCGTATTGTAGATGCGGTCAGGATTGCAGACACCCACAATGGAATAGAGCTCGCCTATCAGCTGCAAAGGCTCATAGTGCGTGGAGGAAGTGACCACCATACGCCTGACGGGCACCACCACTTTGCGTCCGCCAGCAGGTACCCGCACCCGTGCATTGCGCACCAGATAATAAGTGGCAATAAACGAGGCAGTATCCCAAGGATTGCGCACACTGATGCGCGTAATTCCGCCCTGATGGCTGAGCGTGAAGCCACGGGCATATTTGACCTCATTGCCAGCAGAAGCAACCACCAGCTGCGAATGGGAAACAGCGGGACCAGACCTGCGGCACGCGGTGGCACACAGCAACAGCGCAGCAAAACCTATTGCTACGGTTCTATTCAATTTCATCTGATTTTGTCGGGTTATGAGTGTGAAAATAAAAAGATGGCAGAGAAAATTGCCCTCACCAGTCGATAGTTGGCTCACCATGATCGGCAAGCCATTTGTTGGCCTGACTGAAGTGCCGGCAACCGAAAAATCCGCCTCTGTTGGCAGAGAGAGGTGAAGGGTGGGCAGCCTCAAGCACCAGATGTTTCTTGCGGTCAATCATCAGACCCTTGCGCTTGGCGTAGCTGCCCCACAGCATGAACACCAGTCCCGAACGGCGGTCCGACAGTTCCTTGATAACTCTGTCGGTAAACTCTTCCCAGCCTTTACCCTGATGAGAGCCAGCCTGTCCGGCCCTGACCGAGAGAGTGGCATTGAGCAGGAAAACGCCCTGCTGTGCCCACCGCACCAGACTGCCACTACGAGGGACCGGCTTGCCAAGGTCCGTGTTTATCTCCTTAAAAATATTCTGCAACGAAGGCGGGAAAGGCACCCCATCGTTCACCGAGAAGCACAAGCCCTGGGCTTGACCTGGCTCATGATAGGGGTCTTGACCTATGAGCACCACCTTCACCTTGCTGAGAGGGCAAAGATTGAAGGCATTGAAAATCAGTTTGGCCGGAGGGTAGCAGACCCCCGACTGATACTCCTTGCGCACATAGCTGGTAAGGATGCTGAAGTAAGGTTTGTCAAACTCATCTTGCAGCGCAGCCTTCCAGCTTGGTTCAATATTTACTTCCATAAAAATCGATATTAGCGTTACTGATTACCATGGGGCGGCATTTGGAGTGGTGTTGCCCCGTTTGAGAATGGCACGGTGCATCTTGCAGATGAGCAGGTTGCAATAGTTGTAAGCCTGCACGTAGCTCATGGCGCCCATGCGACGGCTGCCGCGGGTATTCTCGTCAATAAAGGGGAAACACAAATCGGGGCGGACCTTCTCCATCGGCATAAACTTAGGCATATCAGCGCCACTGAACACATACTCCTGCACGGTAATGGAAAGTCGGCATCGGCCCTCCTTCGCATCCACCCTCAGCAGGCATCTAAGGTCGGCCGAGAATTTGAGCCAAACCGTGTTTGACACCGCAGCCCCCTTGATAACCGTCCTGGCAATGATGCTGGAGAGGTCCTTGTCGGCCAGTTGTATGTCAGGACTGCCGCCATTAAACTTATTGGTAATCCAGTTGTAGGCCTCCAGATAAATCTCGGCCTTGCTCATGCCAGGGCAATCGAATACCACCGTACGGACCAGCTCGCCATCATCGTCCACACCGAAGGAGTCTTTCAGGCTTTTGGCCACGTCCACATACTTTATTTTGGAGCTCACCTCGGGATTGAACAGACAAGTGTCGCACCGTTCCACTCCGATGGCCCGCATAGGCACAGCCGGCAACAGCAACAGCGCTGCCAGCAGAAATAAATGACATTTGTTCATCTTCCTATAAATCGTTGCTGCAATATAGCCAAAATCTCCTATTATTCAAAATCATTTTTACAGCAGAAGCCGCAAGCCTTTCAGTTCCAATCACCAATCACTATTTTTTATTATATTTGCAAGAGGAAGTGCGACTCAGCACTGAACAAATTTTTATAAAATTCAGTCACCATGGCAACGGACAAAAAATTATTCCCCATCGGGATACAATCATTCGAGATATTACGGAGCAACAACTATCTGTATGCAGACAAGACTCCGCTCATCTATCAAATGACGCACAGCTACCGATATGTTTTCTTGAGCCGTCCCCGCCGATTTGGCAAATCGTTGCTCACCTCCACCCTCCACTGTTACTTCACTGCCCGCAAGGAACTCTTCAAGGGGCTTGCCATGGAGCAGTTGGAGACCGAATGGACTGAATATCCCGTGCTGCACTTCGACATGAGCATAGCCAAGCAAGGAACCATAGAAAATCTGAAAAGCAATCTGAATTATATGCTTTCCTCCTGCGAAAAGGAATATGGGATTGAAAAAAAGGATGAGGACTGCGGACTGCGACTGAAAAACCTGATTGAGGAATGTGCAAAAAAATACAACAAAAATGTAGTGGTGCTGATTGACGAGTACGACGCGCCACTGCTGGATGTGATTGTTGATGAGGAAAAACTGAATGCTGTCCGCATTTTCATGCGCAACTTCTACGCGCCGCTCAAAAACTGCGACCCTTACCTGCGGTTTGTGTTCATCACCGGCATTACCAAATTCTCACAACTGAGCATTTTCAGCGAACTGAACAATCTGAAAAACATCAGTATGATGCCCGAATACTCCGCTATCTGTGGCATCAGCCAAAGCGAGATTGAGACACAAATGACCGATGAGGTGAAAGCCATGGGCCAGACATTGGAACTGACCTACGAGCAGACACTCGCCCAGCTAAAAAGCAATTACGACGGCTATCACTTCAGCTACCAGAGCGAGGACATCTACAATCCCTTCAGTCTCATCAATGCCCTAAGCGACAAGATGTTCAACAGTTACTGGTTCAGCACGGGCACACCCACCTTCCTCATCAATCTGTTGAAAAAATATGGCACGGACCTTACAAGCATAGACGGGTCAGAAACAGAGGCGGCCGATTTTGACGCGCCCACCGAAGGCATGGTCTCGGTTCTGCCCATCCTTTATCAAAGCGGCTACCTCACCATCAGACATTACGACCGCAGCACGGCACTCTACACGCTTGGATTCCCGAATCGGGAGGTAAGATATGGACTGATGCACTCACTGATGCCTTACTTTCTGGCACCTGGCACCGAAGCCATTGGCGGAAAGGCAGGAAAAATGAGCCGCAGCCTTAAACAGAAAGACCTGAATGGGTTTCTGACCCAGCTGCAGGACTTCATGGCAGCCATTCCCTACACGCTCGACAACAAGACGGAAAAACACTACCAGACCATCCTTTATGTGGTGCTGAATATGCTCACCAGATTCATTGATGTGGAGGTCTGCACCGCCACTGGCCGCATAGATGCAGTGCTGGAAACCGACACGACCCTCTATGTGATGGAACTGAAACTGGATAAATCGCCCGAGGAGGCACTGGCACAGATTGAAAGCAAGAATTATTTGATACCCTACCAGCAGGACGGCCGCCAACTGGTGCGGGTAGGCATCAACTTCAGTTCACAGACGCGCACCATTGATGGCTGGATAGCCAAATAGGGAATAGCTATCGGGACTACGCAAATGCCAGGCGCGACAGCAAAGTGTTTATGAACCAAAAACTCAATTACCGTCTTCTGTCACGCTCAATATGCGGGAA
>CALMUD010000183.1 GCA_937872735.1 uncultured Bacteroidales bacterium | reverse complement strand
ATACAGCATTTTTTCCACTCCCCCTTAAATTCAGGGAATCTCAGATTTGGGACATAAGCAATTAAATTTCTCTAATTATAGAACACCTAATTAAATTAGTATGACAAACAAAACAGTTAGAGAAATTGCGGAGGCTTGGAAAAAAGAAAAGCGACCGTATGTAAAGCAATCAACATTTGCCGCATATATGTTGATACTTGAGAACCACGTCCTGCCATTCTTTGGCGAGGACTATGAACTGAACGAAAAAGAGGTTCAGACATTCGTCCTGAAAAAGCTGGATGCCAATCTGAGTGCAAAATCAATTAAAGACATCCTGATTGTCCTAAAAATGGTAATGAAGTTTGGAGTCAAGTATGAATGGATGAAATATTATGAGTGGGATATAAAATACCCGACTGTCCAACCGAATAAAGAGATAGAAGTTCTGACCGTTCAGAATCACAAGAAGATTTTGGACTTTATTCATGAGAACTTTACCTTTAAAAACTTGGGAATCTATGTATGCCTAAGCACGGGATTAAGAATCGGTGAGGTATGCGCATTGAAATGGTCGGATATTGACGTAAATACTGGCACAATCACTGTGCAACGAACCATTGAGCGCATCTACGTAATAGAAGAAAAGAGAAAACACACAGAACTCGTAATCAACACACCCAAGACCAAAAATTCATTCCGTGAAATTCCTATGAGTAAGGAACTGATATCCATTATCAAACCTTTAAAAAAAGTGATTAACGACGACTTCTATGTACTGACTAATGAGAATGAGCCAACGGAACCACGTACCTATCGCAATTATTACAAAAAACTGATGAGGCAACTCGATATGCCCCCATTAAAATTTCATGGACTGCGACATTCGTTTGCCACACGATGTATAGAGAGCAATTGCGATTATAAAACAGTCAGCGTCATTTTGGGGCATTCAAACATCAGCACGACTCTGAATCTATATGTGCATCCTAATATGGAACAGAAAAAGAAATGTATCAACAAGATGCTGAAATTTATAGGCAAATGACCAACAAAAGAAGAAGTGTCCGGAGCAATCCTGACACTTCTTTTATTTTTAATAGCCCAAAGGAGTTGACAGATTTGGCCAACGCAAAAATAGCAATCAGATGAAAAACTTAGATTATCCCCCTCCCCTCAAAAAAGAAATGTCTCTTATATTATTTCTTCAATTTTTTAACTCTTACTGGATGTATTTTTCATTCTCTTTATTTATATTTGCGCAGGATGTATAATGTTTGAATCTGTGTTTATTTATTTTGATGTTTGAATTTTTGCGTGTGATTATTGGCTATTTTCTATAAATGTGTTGTAGCCATTGTGTATATCCGTGTCAGCAGACGGCTGAATTTTATTACCAGGCCATTATCAGATGGTCAGAAACCAGAATCAAATAAATAAACAGAGGAAGATAGGTTGGCTAAGACTTTGCCAACAGGACATCGTGTTATTATTATTGTGTTTATATTAAATTTAATGCGAATGAAAAACAAAGAATCAATGTTGCGCCATGCTATTTGGGGCGCGCTCTTGACAAGTTTCCTCGGCCTGTCAAGCAGCGGTTATGCGGTAGACCCTTGCTCGCAAACCAGCAAGCTATCAGGAGGAACGACTGTTACCACAAACGGTATCAAAGACATCGGAAACGGTTTCAATTATGAGCTGTGGCGAGATGGCAGTTCAGGCTCCCTGACCTATTTCGGCGGGACAAACAACTGCGCCTTCAAAGCCAACTGGAACAACTCGGGCGACTTTCTGGCGCGGGTGGGCTATTATTATGGAGGAAGCAACTCAAAGACCCATAGCCAGATTGGCGAGATTCAAGCCGACTACAACTATACCAAAACGGGCACCGGTGGCGGATACTCTTACATCGGCATCTACGGATGGACCAACAGCCCACAAATTGAATACTACATTGTGGACGACTCCTACAACGGAATGGGAACCCCCTACAATACCAGCCAGGTAGGCTCATACACCCTCGATGGCGCAACCTACAAGCTGTATAAAGGGACCCGCACCAATGCTCCGTCCATCACTGGCACCTCCACCTTCACGCAAGTGTTTGCGGTAAGGGCCAGCGCACGCACTTGCGGACATATATCGGTAAGCGAGCACTTCAAAAACTGGGAAAAGGCCGGAATACAGATGGGCGGAATGTACGACTGCAAATTCTTATGCGAGGCAGGCGGCGGCTCAGGCTCCATCGAATATACCTATGCCAATATGTATCTGGGGTCGGCTCAGACCTCCGATGAGCCAGCCACTCCTACCGTAGCCCAAGGCCCGTATAAAGAGACCATAGAGATACCAGGAACAGTGGAAGCGGAGAACTACGATGTGGGCGGAAACTCTTTCGCCTACTATGACACCGACGATACCAACGAGGGTGGTGAATACCGCCAAGACGGCGTTGATGTGGTAAAACTTGGCAGCGGATATGCGGTAGGTTACACCACTTCAGACGAGTGGTTGGAATATACCGTGAACGTGAAGACCGCCGGGGCTTACAATGTGGAGGCTCTTGCCGCCAACGGAAATGGAGACATCAGTCTGGAACTGTATCTGGACGACAAAAAGATTGCCACCCTGTCCGGCTCAAAAACGGCTGACTGGGACACCTACACCAAAGTAACCGGCAAGACAAGCACTCTGACCGCAGGAAAGCATATTCTGAAAGTGAAATTCGGCAGCAGCTACAACAATCTTGATTACGTGAAGTTCTATGCCGAAGGTGATACCCCTGCCGACACCACCACCACACTTCCAAGCGCCCCTACAACCACCACCACTCCAAGCAACACGCCAATTGCCAGCGGTTCTTACTTCTCTGAAGATGGCGGCTATTTTGGCCCTACCTGCGGCTCCACTGATGCAGAAAACGGCTACAAGGGTGCCTACTACACAGGCAAATACACCAGCCCGTTTGCTACCTATCTGGGCAAGTCGGAAAGCGACATCCAGGGCAAACTGGACCAGCTGTGGAACCACTACTTCAAGGGGGACGACAACAGCAAGGTATATTATGACAAGGGTACGGAAGCCTATATTTATGACTCCGGTAACGGGGATGTGCGTTCTGAGGGCATGTCGTATGGCATGATGATTTGCGTACAGACCAACCACCACGATGAATTTGACAAGTTGTGGGCGTTTGCCAAGAACCACATGTTGCACACCAGCGGCCAATGGCAAGGCAATTTTGCATGGCAATGCGGAACGGATGGCAGTGTGAAAGACCAGAACTGCGCTCCCGACGGAGAGATGTACTTCATGATGTCGCTGCTCTTTGCCGCCAACAGATGGGGCAACGACGGCAAATACAACTATATGGAAGACGCCCAGTTCGTATTGAAAAACATGATAAAGGGCAGCAACGGTTCTTTGTTCAACGAACAGTATAAGGTGGTGACTTTCCAGCCTTACAACTGCTCTGACTATTCTGACCCGTCATACGACCTGCCTGCTTTCGTTGATTTGTTCTCACGCTGGTCCACCACCAACAACAGTTTCTGGAAGGATGCGGCTGCAGCGACCCGAAACCATCTGAAGGTATCGAGCAACTCCTCTTCGGGACTATACACCGACTACAACAATTTTGACGGTACCCCTAAGTCAACAAGCTTCAACAGCAACTCCCAGCGCTACATGTACGATGCCATGCGCTGCGCCATGAACGTGGGAATGGACTATTATCTGTTTGGCGCTGATGCTGCCAATCAGGAGGCCATGATGGGAAGACTTATCAACTTCTTCGAGAAAGACGGATACACGCATGCACGATTCAACTGGGACGGCTCCGAAGCTGCCGAAACCTACACACTGGGCGAGGCGGGTGCCAATGCAGTGGGCTGCTATGCCCTGATGGGCAATTCTGCCAATGACGCCAAGGTCAAGAAGAATTTGGAAAAGGCCTGGAATGGCACGCTGATGACTGGACAATACCGCTATTATGATGGTCTGGTTCATTATCTCGCTATGCTTCACTTGTGCGGAAGTTTCAAGATTTGGAAACCTGCTCCCGCCATTGAGAAGAAAACAGTGGAGGGTACCGGCAGCGTAACCTATCTGGGCACCACCTACAAGGAGAACACCACCATCACTGCATTTGAGAACTGCAAATTGTACAATGTCACCATCAACGTGAATGCAGGCACCGGCATCGACAATCCTACTGCCGACAACGAATCCATCGTTCTTCTGCCAAACCCAGCCTCCGATCATTTGACGGTGAAGAGTGCCGACGCGGTACAGCGTATCGAGATTATCAACAGAATGGGTCAGACTGTCCTCTCACAAGAGGGAAGCAACATAGTCAGTCTGTCTTTGCCTATTGGCATCTACTTTGTACAAGTATATACCGACAAGGATAAATTTACAAAGAAATTGATAGTCAGATAATTCTGTCCATCCTTCGATATAAGATTGAGGAGGCTTCCGAATATTCGGGAGCCTCTTTTTTTGTGGAGAGAATGAACATTCCTCTCATAAATTCTTATTTAAAATTACCATATCTGGTAATTTTAATCTATCTTTGCATATTACTGCACAAAACATTTCAGATCGGAAGAG
>CALMUD010000182.1 GCA_937872735.1 uncultured Bacteroidales bacterium | reverse complement strand
GCTAATGCGCGATAAAGTTACAGCTGACGCATATTTGGGGCGGAGATGTGTGGGGTGGAAGGTGTGTGGGGATGCGGTGTGTGGGGATGCGGTGTGTGGGGGAACATCATGTGGGGATGTGACGGTGCGTGTTTTTTTTGATAAATGAATGAAATGCTGTGAAAGTCTCAAAAAAAAGAGCGAGATATTGTAAAATTGTGCATTTAGTGCCAATAAATGTTACAATTAATTACATTTTGATGTAATTTTGCAAAAAATTACATAGGAAATATTATGGTTACATTTTGTACAGCGTTTATCCTATTGATATTGGGATATGTCATTTACGGGGCCTTCATCGAGAAGATGTTCGGGGCCGACAAGAACCGTCCGACACCAGCGTACACCCACCAGGATGGGGTGGACTACATACCGATGCGTACGTGGAAAGTTTACCTGATTCAATTTCTGAACATAGCAGGCACCGGCCCCATATTTGGAGCGATAGCCGGTGTGCTGTTCGGTCCTGCCGCCTATCTGTGGATAGTGATAGGGTGCATCTTCGGCGGTGCCGTGCACGACTATCTGTCGGGTATGATATCACTGCGCAAGGATGGAGCCAGCCTGCCCGAGATAGTGGGCGATGAACTGGGCAACAAGGGCCGCCTTACCATGCGGGTGCTCTCTCTGGTGCTGATGATAATGGTGGGTGCCGTGTTTGTAACCACTCCGGCTTCTCTGCTTGAGGGCCTCACACCTACTCAGGGATTCTGGGGCAGCAAGACCTTCTGGGCCGTTGTCATTTTCATCTATTACATACTGGCAACCCTGCTGCCTATCGATGTGCTGATAGGGCGCATCTATCCGCTGTTCGGTGTGGCGCTGCTGTTCATGGCGTTTGGCGTGTCGTTCGGCATTTTCAGTCAGGCTGGCAACATGCCAGAGATAACCGGTGCCTTCAGCAACCATCACCCCGGCAAGTTGCCGCTTTTCCCAATGATGTTCATCACCATAGCGTGTGGCGCCGTGAGCGGATTCCATGCCACGCAGAGCCCAATGATGGCCCGTTGCCTCAAGAGTGAGAAAATGGGACGCCGTGTATTTTATGGTGCCATGATTACCGAAGGAGTGGTAGCCCTCATCTGGGCCGCTGCTGCCTGCAAATTTGGCGACGCGCTGCCAGGTCAAGGCACTCCATACGAAAAGCTGTTCGCCTTTTTGCAAGCCCATGACAACAACCCCGCCGCAGTGGTCAACACCATCTGCCAAAACTGGCTGGGAACCATAGGCGCGGTACTGGCCGTGCTTGGTGTGGTGGCCGCTCCAATCACCTCAGGCGACACCGCCTTCAGAGCCGCGCGACTCATTATGGCAGACTTCCTGCACTACGACCAGACCACCATCAAACGGCGTGTCATCATAGCTGTGCCACTGTTCGTGATAGCCGCTGTCATCATGAATCTGAACTTCGACATACTGTGGCGTTACTTTGCATGGCTCAACCAGACGCTCTCCATCTTCACCTTCTGGGCCATCACCGTATGGCTGGCAAAGGAGCACAAACCATTTGTCCTGACCATGATACCCGCCATGTGGATGACGTGCGTCTGCTCCACCTACATCCTGATAGCGCCGAAAGAAGGAGTGGCCGCCCTGATGAAGGGAGTGGCCTGGTGGCCTACCGCCTCGTATGCTTTCGGACTGGCTGTTACCGCCCTCTGCGCCTTCGTTTTCCTGAAATGGCATAAGACCTATACCGCCAATAATTGTAATGGCGGAGTGAAAAACCAAGCGGTGGTAGAATAAGCGCAAGGAACAAGGCGCGAGCTGCCAGAGAAGTAAGATATAGACAAATTCAATCCAATAAAACAGAGCCGTCAGCGTTGAAATAGACGTTGGCGGCTTTGTTTTTTGTCCACTTGCAGCTTTTTGAGTGCCATTCGGGTAACGGGCATCCAGTTGGCAAAAACATCAATTACGCTGAATATATACTTGAAAACCGCAAAAATGTTCGTATTTTTGCGCGTAAACGAAAAGGCAGAGGGACGCGACTCCTTCTGCAAAAAAACGCGACTCCAGAAATAAAAACAACAATGAGAATCAAAAAGATAGCGATACTGATAGGCGCGGTATCAGCCTTGATAGGCAACACCGCGTGTGACCACGACGATAGCGACGACTACTCCAAGACCGACCCACGCATCCGCATCATGGTGGTGGACGGCCTGAGCACTACCTTCATCATCAACGACGTGTCGGGTGAGATATACAATTACGATTCGCTGGCCTACGGCACCAACATCAAATCGCTGGAGCCCTCGTTCTACGGGTACGATGTGGCGCCTGTCATTCAGTATCAGGACAGCATAGGCCAATGGGAGACCTTTGCCAACAGCTCCGACACGACCGTGAAACTGGACCTGACCGACCTGAAGATAAAGGCGACCTCGACCGACGGGAAAAACGAGAAGATATACACCGTGAAACTGCGAGTGCACAAGATAGACGTCAACGCCTTCAACTGGAGCCAGACCGGCACCCTGCCTGTCAACGGCACCGTAGCGGGCGAGAAAGCCGTCACGCTGGGTGGCGTGCAGTACCTCTTCTACACCAATACCACCGGCAGCAGCTATGTGCTGACCTCTGGAGACGAAGGAGCCACATGGAGCAGCCGCACCCTCGACCTGACCGCGCCCGACTGGAGCACACTGGCGACGACCGCCAGCGGATTTGTGGTGATGGACGCCGCGGGTACCGTCTATCAGGCGGGCACCGATTGCAAGTTTGCCAAGCAGGCCACCTTGCCATACACCATGCGGCAGCCGCTGTTCACCCTTGGCGGCAAATTCTGGGCCATCTGTTCCGACAGCACCGGCTATTGTCTTTGCGCCACCTCCGACAGCCTGTCCAAGCTGGTTCGCATGGGCGTTCTGCCGTCTGCCTTCAATGTGCACAGCATGGTAGCGATGGTGGCACACTCAGGCACCACCAAGATAGGGTATGTGTATAGCGCTACCAGTGCAGGCGGCACCCTGTGGGGCATAGATGCGAATGGCGGAGTGATGCCGCTGGTACAGGCCAACGGACCACTGCCCGCACTGACAGCCCCCGCACTGGCGGTGGCCGATAATGAAGTGGCCCTGATAGGGGGACAGCAGGCCGACGGCACCTACTCCTCAAAGTATTACAGCTCGAGTGATGCCGGCATTACCTGGACCGACAACTGGCACAAGACCCTGCCCTCCTATCTGGGAGGGATAGCCGGAGTGTCGGCCCTGCAACTCACCGACGGCAGTCTGCTGCTGGTGGGTGGACGCAATGCCGAGGGCTACCGGAACACCGTATGGAAAGCCACGCTGAAATAAAATCACCGCACAAGAAAATACAAAAAGAGGGCGTACCCAGCTAACGGGTACGCCCTCTTTCGTCACTATTTAAATATCAATCCAAAACTTTCGTCCCAATCCTTCCGAAAAGAAAGGACCGGCACCGGCCTTATTCAATAGAAATCAAACGGCTGGAATCCTGCGGTTTAACCGGCTCCTGCTTAGGCAGGTTGATAGTCAGCACCCCATTGTTCACCTTCGCGCTGATTTTGTTCTTCTCCACATCATCAGGGAGCAGCATCGCCTGTTGGAACTTGCTGTAAGAGAACTCGCGTCTCAGGTAGTGATCTCTGTTGCCCTTGTAGCCATTCGCGTTGGCGTTTCCGTTAGCGTTGGCGTTGCCATTGTGCGCCTCGTTGGCGGCAAAGTGGCCGTCCTTGTCATGGTTGCCATTGTTGCGGTTGTCGCAGTTGTCATGGTTGCCATTCTCGTGCGATTCAGATTTCTTCTCCATCGAGATTACCAATTCATTATCATTGTCAACCTTGATATTAAAGTCGCCCTTCTCCATGCCCGGAGCAGCCACCTCAACTCTGTATTCCTTATCGTTCTCAATGACGTTGATAGCAGGTTCGGTCGCATTGGCCCTCTCCATCCAACTGTTATTGAAAAAGTCGTTGAACACATCTGGTAACCATTCTGAATTTCTTTTAGCTGGTGTCATCATAATCTTAATCTCCTATTCTTTAAAAGTTTAATGTAAAAATCAAATTCAGGGAGCCGGCTCCACGGACCACCGTCCGCAATCGCCAAAGCCCGTCTGGAATCGGTCCTTTCGGAACCCTCATCCACCCCAATTATTGCAATACCCGTGCCAGAACCATTATTATGCCAAAATGACAATTTTTCAAAAAATTGTATGACAAAATGACAAAAACAGGTAATCGGAACAAAATGACCACTGACAGCAAGACAGCCCTCCTAACTTTGCACCGTAACAAAAAACGGAAAGCAGATGAAAGAACAGAACAAGACCCCCCGGAACGGGCAGGCGCAAAGCACGACGCAGGGCAGAAGTGCCGCCCCCTGCAAGGACGAAGGACCCGAAGCAAAGGCAGCCTCTGAAAAAGAGGAGGGGGCAGATTCGAAATCAGTAAACGGCAAGGCTGTCCTGCCAGAAGAAGAGGCGCCGTCCGCCAAAAGCGTTGCCCCCAGTCAGGACGAGGCATTGCCCACCCTGCCGAAGGAAGAGCGGAAAGAACTGTCGCCCCTGCGCCAACGGCTTCAAGAGCGATACCGGGACCAGCAGCCCGACCTCAGCGATGATGCTACCGCCGAGCGGCTGGCACTGCAATGGGCCGAAGAACTGACACAAGAGCTGTCCCGATATGGCGACGCGGAAGGGCGACTGACGCAGCTGATAGCCCAGGACCCCCAGTTCGGGCGATTGATAACCGCCATAGCAATAGAAGGCCAGACCCCCCATCAGGCATTGCGGAGCAACTATCAGGCCAGCGACCTTGCACCGAACCCCGACGAGGAGGGCTATGACCGCTACCAGCAACAGCAGCAACAACGGCAGCAGGCGCAAACCGACTATGAGGCCGAGAGCCGGCAGCTGGCGGCGAACATGGAGCAGAGTGAACGGATTATGGACCAATTCTGTGCCGAGCATGAGCTGGACGAAGCACAGCAGCGGCAAATGGCGGAAACCATCAACAGCGACTGGGACAACCTGCTGCAGAAACGTGTGACCCCCGCCATGCTGGAGGGCTATCTGCACCGTATGCAGTATGCCGACGATGTGGACCGCGCCCGCGCCGAAGGAGAACTGAACGGACGGAATGCCAACATAGCGGCACGGATAGCGCAAGACCTGGCCAATGAGCGGGGCGACGGATTGCCCGACCCTGCCTCCGCCTATTCGCCCAGTATGCTGCGAGGCCGCAAACCTGTGATAGACTTCACCCGATTCTGACCGGGAATCAGACGAAATGATAAATGGAAAAACAAATGAAATGGATGAGAGGAAAAATGAATGGAAAAGAGATGAAAAACAACAGAAAGGAGACGCGCCATGGCCGATATTAATCAACTGGTGCCGCTGATAAAGCGCTGGGAGGGAGGCTATGCGGACGACCCTGCCGACCTTGGGGGCGCCACCAACCAAGGCATCACGCTGAACACCTACCGCCACTACTATGGCAGCGGACTCACCGCCCGCGACCTGCAAAAGATGAGCGAAAGCGAGTGGCTGCATATATTGCGGTGCGGCTATTGGGAGGCGTGGCAAGCTGACCATATTGACAACCAGAGCATAGCCAACCTGCTGGTGGACTGGGTGTGGGGGAGCGGAACGGGCACGATAGCCCGCGTGCAAAAACTGATAGGCGTGACGCCAGACGGGAAAGCCGGTCCGAAAACTTTAGGGGCTCTCAACCGCCACCCGCAGCCGCGCGCGCTGTTCAATGCCATCTGGCAGGCCCGGCTCGCCTATATTGACCATTTGTGCCAAGTGCGTCCCCTGAACAAGCGATTCCGCCGTGGCTGGATAAACCGGCTGAACAGTTTCGTGTATGCGCCGACCAGCGCCGAAAGGGTGCCGACCAGTGTCAGAAAAAATCAGAACAATCAATAACCATAAAACAGAAAATATGAACAACAACAACGAACATTACCAACTGCTGGAATTTCTGGCAGGCATCGTATTCCTCTCCATTCTCATCAACCTGCTGCTGCACCTCTTCGGCATAGACCTGACGGCGTGCATAGGCGGCGCACTGCACCAGCTGGCCAGTCTGCCTCACAGCGACCTGCCCCTCGGACATGGGGGTACCGCCCTGGCTATGGCGTTGGCACCCGTCGGCATGACCGATGTGCCCAGTGCGGAGCAAGATGGACTGAACATGCAGGATGTGAGTCAGGAAATCACCAAAATGAACCCCGACCGCTATCCGCTCGACACCATCATGCGCAACTATGCCAAGAAGGTGCGCAGGGTGCAGA
This sequence comes from uncultured Bacteroidales bacterium, assembly GCA_937872735.1. Lineage (GTDB taxonomy): Bacteria > Bacteroidota > Bacteroidia > Bacteroidales > Paludibacteraceae > Physcocola. The sequence continues at coordinate 2,170 of CALMUD010000182.1, read as the reverse complement.
GCCAGGTGTGCAAATATTACCAGCGGAGCGCGAAGCCGATGATGGACCGTCTGGACAGCAATGCCACGGGCAACGGCACCTCAGCCGCCCTGCCCGCCAGCAGCCACACCAGCGACCCTACCAGCGATGTGGATCAGCTGTTTGTGCAGGTAAAGACGCCCAAGGTGTGGCGAAAGAAGGACACGCTGCTGATGCGTGGACTGACCGAACGGGCGGACGCCAACGGCCAGCCGGCCAGCACGGGCACCAACACAGTCAGCTACGACCAGATGTATTATGTGTCCGACAAGTCGGGCTCGGTGCTGCAACTGACACCGATAGGCGGAATGAAAAACGAGACCGGACAGTATGTGGTGCCGAGTTTCGGCTCGGACACGGTGATGTACCGTATGGGCTCGGCCATGTCGGAGAAAGATGCCAAGACGGAGCCGTTTGCCATGCTGCCCGCCAGCTCGGTGAACTATTGCCAGAACTTTATGTGCCAGATTGAGATGAGCACGTTCGAGAAGATGACCAAGAAGGAGGTGCCGGTCACCTTCAGCGACCAGGAGGCGGATATGCTGTACAATATGCGCGGGGAGATAGAGAGCTCGTACATCTGGGGCGAGAAATTTGTGATGGACAACGGGAGCGACCGCACCTACTTCACCGAAGGGCTGTCGCGCCAGATAAAGAAGGTGCTGACCTATGGCGCGGGACAGGGCGACACGACGCTGACGGCCACTCAATATACGGCATGGCTGAAATCCCTCTTTACGGGTAACGATGGCAGCACAGAACGGGTGCTGCTGGCGGGGAGCGACCTGATAGCGGCGATAGAACTGCTGCGGGAGAACCAGAAAACCATCAGCGGCAACACTAATCAGGAGACCCACCTGGGGGTGAAGTGCACCAGCATTGTGAGTACCTTCGGAGTGCTAAGGGTGGTGCACGCACCGCTGTTCGACGAGCAGGGCTGGAGCAAGAAGGGCATCGCCCTCGACCCTGAACACATCTATAAACAGGTGTTCCAGCCGATGGTGGCGAAGGATTTGGACTTCAAGAGCTGCGGGGAGAAGAATGCGGATGCGAAGATGCTGCAGGAGGTGTCGTGCGTGGTGCTGCGCTATCCTGACTGCCATGCCATCATTGAACCGAAAGCGTAAAAGGGAGGTGAGGCATGAGGAAAATTTATGAACTGACGAGCCTCTACAGCTATGTGACTACGGTGGCGACGTGCGATGGCCGTGTGGTGGTGGCGGAATTTAACGGGGTGCAGAACATGGGGATGCACGGCTGCTACTGTACGGACGATGCGATGGTGCAGAAGGCGCTGGAAATGTCGACTGACTATCTTGACGGCCGCTACCGCCTGCTGACGAGTGTGGATGATGTGTGTGCAAATGATAAGGACAAGTACCGATGGAAGAAAAGAAGATGACGCGCGAGGAGATGAAGCTGCGGATAAGGACGCTGATGGATGAGGTGAGCCCGAGCAACTTCTCGGCGATGGATATTGTGGGATATGATGATGATAAGCCGGTGGATGCCCAGATTGAACAGCTGCTGGATGCGAGCGCGATTGAGGTGCTGCTGCAACGTCCGCTGTGCGAGTTGCCGACTACGGAGGCGGACAAGAGCCTGATAAGGGTGGATGCGGAGGAGGGCTGTGGCTATCTGCCGAAGCCGGGCGACTGTCTGCGCCTTGTGAGTTTCCGCTTGCCGGGCTGGCGCCGTGCGGTGTGCCATGCGACGGAGATGGATGGCGATGGTGCGATGAGGCTGGGGAACCGCTATCTGCGGGGCGGAAATTCACGCCCTGTGGTGGTGGAGACGGAGGGTGAGTTTGTGCTTTATCCGTGCGATGAGGCGCGGCTGAAGGGGGATGCGGTGAGTTTGAGGTATGTGGCGGTGACGCTGCCGGAGGATTTGCCGCGGAGACTGCAGGAGGTGGTCTGCAGGAGGTTTGCCTCGGAGGGGGAAATGTCTCAGAGGTGACGGGAACAACATTTGCTCGTTCCTTTCTTCTTCAGTGAAGAAAGGAACCGAAAGATGCCCTTTCCATTCCATCCTTTCTTCTTTAGCGAAGAAAGGAAGCGAAAGACGCCAGCGCTGAGCTCTGAAAGCTAAAAATGTCGCTTGCTTCGCTAAAGCCTTTTAATGCTACGAGCCTTAAAAGGCTTTTGCCGTT
>CALMUD010000181.1 GCA_937872735.1 uncultured Bacteroidales bacterium | reverse complement strand
CGGCATCTATTTTGTCCGCATCAACGGCGAGGTGCTGAAAGTGGTGAAACGATAAAATCAATCAAGCATGAGTCTGAAAACAATAGGATTGGCTGGTCTGCTGATAGGTTCGGCGGCGGTCAATGCCGAAACCATATCCCTATATGATTTCGAGAACCAGAAAAAGTTTGACGGTACGGGCTATAACGTAGCCATCACGGTGGAGCAAAATCCATACGCGTGTGGCAACGAGAGTGCCTATTGCAACAAGTTTGTCTCCTCCAATTATGGAATGAAAGGGTTCCAGAACACCTACGACCTGAGCAAATACATCGTTGCAATGGACGTGTACGCCTATTATGACGTTACCGTCAGATGCAAGCACAATGCGGCCGACAAGGATATATACCAGCAGTGTCCGGCCCGCAAGTGGACCACCCTTTATTTCGATTTCCGCAGTGTGGCCAATGCCTCGCAGCCAGGTCTGGTGTATATAGGCGGCTGCACGTCAGGTGCTGTCACCTTTTATGTGGACAACATAAGGCTGGTGACCGAAAAGACGAATCCGTACAACTGTGACCCAGCCCCCGAAAAGATGGACGTGGACTATACCTATAGCCGTCTGCCCATAGGTGGCGGCGGATTTGTGTCGGGTGTGGTGAGCGATATGGCTACGGGAGTTAAATATGCCCGTACCGATGTGGGCGGAGCCTATAAATGGACCCCCTCCAGCTGTTCATGGCGACAGCTGCTCGACCACGTCACCGAAGCCGATTTGGGGATGCTCAGCGTGGAATCGGTGGCAGCGGACCCCCAGAACGCCAACAACGTGTATCTGCTGTGCGGTTGCAACTATTTCAGCGGACAAAAGACGGCAGTGCTGTATTCGCGTGACGGCGGCATTACTTTTCATGAGGCCAATCTGACCTCGATGCCCTTCTTCGTTAATGGCAATGCCAATGGCCGCAACAACGGCGAGCGTCTGGCGGTGGACCCCAACAATGGCAAAGTGCTGTTGGCGGGCAGCCGAGTGGGCACCCCGTTGGCCAAGAGCATTGATGGCGGCATCAACTGGACTCCCGTCACCTCGTTGCCTAAAGTATATACCAGCATGAAGCCATGGCCCTACGGCGGCAAGGTGCTGTATGGCACCACCGACAATTATAACGGCGTGTCGGCGGTGGTGATAGATGGATCCAAACGACTGGCCAATGGCAATTCGGCCCGTCTGTTTGTAGGCGTCTCACAGGTTGATACCCTCAACGTGTATCGGTCGGATGACGGCGGAGACACCTGGAACGCCATAAAAGGCCTGCCCACCCAATATGTGCCGGTGCGCATGAAGATGGACTCTGACCACAACCTGCTGCTGGTGTTAGACAAGGAAAAGACGGGCGGCGGCCGAGGCGGCATCTACCGTTATAACCCAGAGACGGGTGCCGTGACCGATATCACCCCCGACACCTCATTCGCCTATGGTGATGTGGAGGCCTCGCCCGACGATGCCAACAAGCTGGTGGCATCGACCCTTGGCTTGTATTATCCGCAGATTTGGGATAACGGCCATACCTCGTATGGCGATGAGGTCTATACCTCGACCGACGGCGGCAAGACCTGGCGCAGTCTGATGCGCAAACTGCGCATGACCAGCAATGGAGTAAAGTGGAATCAAGGCTCGTCGATGCACTGGTGCGGCAGTCTGTGCTTTGACCCGATAGATCACAATAAGGTTTCCTTCTGTTCGGGCAATGGCATCTACACCTGCAATAATATCTGGTGTGAGGGCAATCCTATCTTCTATTTCGATGTGAAAGGACTGGAAGAAACCGTGCCACAGGATTTGATAAGCGTGCCGGGAGGCAATCTAGTGTCGGTGGTGAGCGATTATACAGGGTTCCTGCATACCGATGTGGACAGCTTTCCCGACATATTGCGGCCGACCGGAGGCTCTACGCTTGGCGTGGCTTATGCCGGACTCAATCCTCAAGTGATGGCCCGCGTGTCCGACCAAAAAGGATTCTACTCGGAAGATGCTGGGCTGACGTGGACCTCCATGGATAGTGCCGCAGCCAACAAGGTGGCCATCTCGGCCGACGGCTCCACGCTGGTCATCACCTTCAAAGGTCTACTCCGGTATTCTGTTGACAAGGGGGCCACCTTTACTGCCTGCAAGGGTGGCAGTGGCGTCAGTTATGTAGCGGCCGACCCCGTCAACTCCAGCTACTTCTATGCAGTGGCTAAGAACAAAATCTATATCAGCAAGGATGGCGGCCGGACATTTGCCGACTCCTCCGCCCTCACCAATAATGGAAACACCCGTATCAGCGTGGTGTCAGGTCACGAGGGACTGATATATGCGCCATGCGGTGGGGCAGGTCTATGGGTGTCGGCCGACCATGCCGCAACCTTCAGCAAGTTGCCCCGTCTGAGGGGCTGCACGGCAGTGGGCAATGGCGTCGGCAAGGAGGGCCAATCGTATGTGCTGTATGTCTGGGCTTCGGATTCCTCGCATGTGGGGCTGTTCCGCTCGGAGAACCAAGGCTCCACCTGGCAGATAATCAACGATGAGAGGCACCACTTTGGCGGTCCTGGCAATGGCCATTTTGTGGTAGGCGACCAGAACCATTACGGCCGATTCTATATGAGTACGGTGGGAATGGGCATTGTGCGTGGTGACGTGTCATCCGATTATGTGGCACCCGAATGGCCCTGCTTTGTCGATGACTCGCCATGCGGCGGCACCGGTGTGCAGACAGTGGCCGCCACCATTGGCAACAGCGTGTC
>CALMUD010000180.1 GCA_937872735.1 uncultured Bacteroidales bacterium | reverse complement strand
GAGTTCAGACGTGTGCTCTTCCGATCTTGCAGAACGACGAGCTTTATTATCGGCTGGTGTTGCCTCCCCATTTTTCCGGGACGGCCAAATATCCTATGATTTGTTACTTCTATGGTGGTCCGCACGTGCAGCTGGTGGTTGACAACTGGAATTGCGGCACGGCAGGATTTGAATATATGATGGCGCAGGCGGGTTATGTGGTGTTCACCATTGACCCGCACGGCTCAGACAATCGCGGCCGTGATTTTGAGCAGACAGTGTGGCGGCATATCGGGCAACCACAATTGGCTGATTATTGCGAGGCGGTGAAGGCTGTCTGCCGTCAGTGCACCTTTATTGATGATAGCCGCATCGGGGTGTATGGCTGGAGCTTCGGCGGATTTATGGCCACCTCGCTGATGCTCAAAGCTCCCGAACTTTTCAAGGTGGGCGTGGCTGGCGGACCCGTCATTAATTGGCGCTACTACGAGGTGATGTATACTGAACGCTATATGCAAACTCCCCAACAGAATGAGGAGGGCTATGACGAGAATGACTTGTGTCGCTTCGTCGGACAGCTGAGAGGTCGGCTGATGCTCATTCACTGCAACAACGACCCCGTGGTACTTTGGCAAAACTCGCTGCAGCTGCTCAAGGCTTCGGTCAAGGCTGGCCGTCAGCTCGATTATAATGTTTATGTGGGGCATCCGCACAATGTGCGCGGGCCTGAGCGGGTGCATCTTATGACCAAGGTGCGGAGATATTTTGTTGAAACACTTTAGCGGCAGGCTGAAAATATCTGTTTCGCAGTTTTCTTTTCTTTTTGTAGCAATTAGCTTGAAAAAAAGCTAACTTTGCCGCTGTATGTGTAAAAAGCATCTTTTGTTTTTTTTGACGCGTAAATTCAAAAAAGTTTTATTTTAATAGTAAATGAAATCCTTTAAGCTTTTCAACAACATTGTAGGATGGGTGATATGTGCTATCGCTTCTGCGGTCTATCTGAGCACCATCGAACCTACTGCCAGTTTCTGGGACTGTGGCGAGTTCATTGCCACTGCTTATAAAATGGAAATCGGACATCCGCCTGGAGCCCCTTTGTTCATGTTGGTGGGTCGTGTATGCTCTTTGTTTGCATCCGACCCATCGCACGTTGCCATGATGATTAACTCATTGTCGGCGCTTTGCAGTGGATTCTGTATCATGTTCCTCTTCTGGACCATCACGCATCTTGCCCGCAAGATGATGGTGGAAGATGGGGCCGAAATCTCTGCTGGACAGACTATCGCCATACTGGGTGCTGGTGCTGTCGGTGCTTTGGCCTACACTTTCTCCGACACTTTCTGGTTCTCGGCGGTCGAGGGTGAGGTTTATGCCTCCTCCTCACTGTTTACAGCCGTGGTGTTCTGGTGTATCCTCAAGTGGGAAGACTGTGCCGACAAACCTTATGCCAATCGCTGGCTGGTCTGCATTGCTTATCTCATGGGCCTCTCTGTGGGTGTCCATTTGCTCAACCTGCTTACCATCCCTGTGTTGGTACTGGTCTATTATTATCGCAAATACGAAAATCCTACCACCAAGGGAGCCCTCATCGCTTTGGGCATCTCTGTGTTCCTTTTGGCGGCAGTGCTCTATGGCGTGATTCCTGGTTTCGCCATTGTTGCAGGGTGGTTCGAACTGTTCTTTGTCAACGTGCTCAGCTGCTCTTACAATGTCGGTACTCTTATTTATGCCGTTGTACTGTTGGGTTGTCTGGTATGGAGCATTTTCGAAACCATGAAGCCTATCGATGCCGATGCCTGCAAGTTGCAAGCTACTGACAGCCGCCGCATCGCAGTCGATAAGTTGGTAAAGCGTCAGCATGTCGGTTTCGTGCTCTCTCTCTCTTTGCTGGGTATTCCGTTCTTCGGCAGCACCAGTACCGGTCACATCGTGTTCGGCCTCATTCTGATTGTCGCCCTCATTGTGTGCCTCATTCGTTTCAAGGATAAAATCAACTCTTCCATACTCAACACAATTGTCATTTGTTGTACCGTGTTGCTGTTGGGTTATGCTTCGTATGCGGCGCTGGTCATCCGTTCGGTTTCCAATCCTCCTATGGATGAAAACTCACCTGATGATGTGTTCGCACTTCGCAGCTACCTCAATCGTGACCAGTATGGCGACACTCCGTTGCTATATGGTGAGACATATGCGGCTGAATATGCGCGTGTAGAGAATGGCGGACGCTGGGCGGTTTCTACCGATTCCATCGAACCTCTTTATGCCAAGGCCATCAAGCAGTCGCCTAAAGAGGACGACCATTACGTACTTTACGATTACAAGAAGAAGTACAACTACTGCAAAGAGTTCCTGATGCCTTTCCCTCGTATGTATAGCAAGCAGGCCAACCATATTGCAGCCTATAAGGAGTGGGCCCACATCAAGGGACACCACATCCGTTACACCAATATGGGTCAGGTCAATACGGCCATCAATCCTACTTTTGGTGAGAACCTTGTTTTCTTCCTGAAGTATCAGGTCGGTTTCATGTACTGGCGTTACTTTATGTGGAACTTCGTGGGTCGTCAGAACGATATCCAGGGCAATGGAGAAGTGACTCATGGCAACTGGTGCAGCGGTATTCCGTTCATCGACAATGCCATGCTGGGCAATCAGAGCAATCTGCCTGCCGAGTTGCAGAACAACCGTGCGCACAATACTTACTATTTCCTGCCGTTCCTGCTGGGTATCTTTGGTATTCTTTACCAATTTTCCCGTCAGAAAAAGGGAATGCAGAGTTTCTGGCTCACCTTTATTCTGTTCTTGCTGACTGGCTTGGCCATTGTCGTTTATCTTAATCAGACACCATATCAGCCGCGTGAGCGTGATTATGCTTATGCGGGCTCGTTCTATGCCTTCTGTATATGGATTGGTTTGGGTGTGCTTTATATCACTTCGTGGCTGGAACGCATTATTGACAAGCGTATCGCTGCCACGGCTGCCACACTGCTCTGTCTGGGCGTTCCTGCCCTTATGGCGCAGCAGAACTGGGACGACCACGACCGTTCGGGCCGTTACACTTGCCGCGACTTCGGTGCCGATTATCTTTTGTCGCTTGCTCCTAACTCTGTCATCTTTACCAATGGTGATAACGATACCTTCCCTCTCTGGTATAATCAGGAGGTGGAGGGAGTCGGCGACGATGACCGTGTGGCCAACCTCAGCTATTTGCAGATGGGGTGGTATGTCAGCCAGATGAAGAAGGATGCTTACAAATCTAAGGCGCTGCCTTTGTCGCTGCAGGAGAAGGACTATATGCTGGGCAAATTGGATGTGGCTTACATTGCCGACCTTACGGGAGGACAGGCCATCAGCATCCAGGATGCCATGAAGGCTATCACTTCTCCTGATTTGCAGAAACAGATCAAGCGTATGGCAGGTTATGATGCTTCTGACAATGACGTCATCATCATTCCTTCCAAGCATCTTTATCTGGAGGTCGATTCGGCCGAAGCTGTCAACAATTCAGGAGCAAAACCTGCAGATATACACAACGAACTGGAGTCTTACAGAGCAGATTTGTATAAGTCTGACCCTGTGCGCTATGGCACTGCTGCCGGCTTTGCCGAGTTGCGCCGTCTGAAGTCTTACCACATGTATATCGACATCTCTAACAAGCCTTATCTGGGCAAACATGAGATTTTCATTCTCGACCTTCTCGCCAACAACCATTGGAAACGGCCTATCTATTATGCCGTCACTGTCAGCAGCGACAGCTATATGGGTCTCGACCGTTACTTCCGTCTTGAGGGATTGGCTTACCGCATCATGCCTTATTCGGCAGGCGGACGCAGCGATACTGATATCATGTATAACAACATGATGAACAAGTTCAAGTTCGGAAATGCGGCCGACCCTAAGGTTTATCTCGAGGAGAACAACCGTCGTATGGCCACTACCTTCCGTCATATGTTTGCCCGCTTGGCGGCCGATTTGGCCAACAAGGGCGACCAGGCTGACAAGGACAAGGCCATGAAGGTGCTCGACTATTGTCAGAAGATGATTCCTGCTTCTGCCGTTCCTCATGATTATTCATCGTTGTCTATAGCTGATGCTTATTATGCTTTGGGACAGACAGCCAAGGGTGATGCCATCGCTTCCATGATGATGGACAACAGTATGCAGTACATCAACTGGATTGGTTCGCTCAATGTCAATTACCGTCGTACGGCTTCGCAGGATTACATGGAAAATCTCCAGCTTCTGCAGTCGCTTGGCAGTATGCTCAAGCAGCGTCATCGTGATGCGTTGTCGGAGAAGTGCCTGAAGTTGCTCACCAATCCGGCTGTCATGCAGAACTATCAGATGATGAATGCCTCTCCTGAGGGTCAGGCTTCGCAGGCTGAAGAGGAGGAATAAAAACAACGAAACGGAAATGCTCTCGTTCATCGAACATCCCCCGCGTTTCTTCCGCCGTTTTTTCCCTTATGCCTTCTGGTATTGTCCGCAGTCCCAAAAGACGGTTTACCTCACATTCGACGATGGTCCTATTCCTGAGGTGACGCCATTTGTGCTCGATTTGCTCGACAAGTACCACATCAAGGCCACTTTCTTTATGGTAGGCGACAACGTGCGCAAGCACCCCGACGTCTTCCAGCAGGTGGTGCAGGCTGGTCATCGTGTGGGAAACCACACTTTCAATCACTTGCAGGGCTTTAAGGTAAAAACGCAGACTTATGTGCAGAATGTGGATTTGGCTGACACCTATATCCATTCGCACTTGTTCCGCCCGCCGCATGGTCAGTTCTCGCACAGCTTGCAGAAGGCATTGGTGCCTAAATACAAGGTTGTGCTCTGGGATGTGGTGACGCGTGATTACAATGCGAAACTGTCGGGCGAATATGTGCTGAATGTGGTGAAACGTTTCACCCGTAATGGTTCAGTCATCGTTTTTCACGATTCGCTCAAGTCGCAGAAGAATATGCGTTATGCGCTGCCCAAGGCCATCGAGTTTCTCTTGGCCGAGGGATACCGTTTCGATGTGATTGATTGAGACGCTTTCTATAATCTTTTGGCGCTGCCCCGTATGGTTCGTTTCCATGCGGGGCAGCGTCTTTTTTTGTTTTTTTGAAAACTTTTGCGCTAAAGTCTGCTAAAAATTGCCATTATAGTCGCTTCGTTTTGTATTTTTGTAATTTGTATTGAGTCTTTGCAGAATAAATAGAAAAATATATATAAACATGAAGGTTTTATTGTTGGGTTCAGGCGGCCGCGAGCACGCCATGGCTTGGAAAATTGCTCAGAGCAAGAAGGTGGATAAACTGTTTATCGCCCCGGGTAATGGTGGCACAGCTTCTGAGGGAGAAAATGTCGACATCAAAGTGACTGATTTTCCTGCTATTGGCAAGTTCGTTGTTGCCAACAAGGTGGATATGGTGGTAGTCGGTCCTGAGGTTCCTCTGGTTGAGGGTATCTACGATTACTTCCAAGCCGATGCCAGCCTGAAGTCGGTGCCGGTTATTGGCCCATCCAAAGTTGGGGCTCAGATGGAGGGCAGCAAAGAGTTTGCCAAGGCTTTCATGATTCGCCACAACATACCTACGGCCCGTTACAAATGCTTCACCAAGCAGACGCTCAACGATGCTTATGCTTTTCTTGATTCGCTCGAGGCTCCTTATGTGCTCAAGGCAGATGGACTGGCAGCAGGCAAGGGCGTGCTCATCCTGTCAGACTTGGCCACGGCCAAGCAGGAGCTGAAAAGTATGTTCGATGGCAAGTTCGGCTCAGCCAGTGCCACTGTCGTCATTGAGGAATTTCTGTCGGGCATTGAGTGCTCAGTGTTTGTGCTGACCGATGGTGACGATTACAAAATACTGCCAGTTGCCAAGGATTACAAGCGGGTAGGTGAGCACGATACCGGCCTTAACACGGGTGGTATGGGCTCTGTGTCTCCAGTTCCGTTTGCCGACAGCGTGTTTATGAAAAAGGTGGAGGAACGCATTGTGGTTCCTACCATCAAGGGCCTGAAAGCAGAAAAAATTGATTATAAGGGCTTCCTCTTCCTGGGTTTGATAAATGTGAAGAATGAGCCGATGGTAATTGAATATAATGTACGAATGGGTGACCCTGAGACGGAGGCTGTTATGCTTCGTGTCAAGTCTGACTTGGTGGATCTCTTTGAGGGAATTGCCAAGCATGACTTGGGTCAGCGGGTGCTTGAGGAAGACCCTCGTGCGGCAGTTTCGGTGATGCTTGTTTCTGGCGGCTATCCTGAGGCATACGAAAAGGGCAAGCTGATGACGGGACTTGATAAGGTCAAGGATAGCATTCTTTTCCACGCTGGCACCAAGCTGGTGAACGGACAACTTTACACCGATGGCGGCCGCGTCATTGCTGTCAGCTCGTATGGCAAAAACAAGGAGGAAGCACTCGCTACCTCATTCAAGAATGCCAAACTCATTCAGTTCGACAAGAAATATTTCCGTTCTGATATAGGGGCAGACCTCTAAATCAGTTTCGTTTAGATTGCAATTATTATGATAACACGCACACAATGGCTGGACCATATCAGACCAGGAGCCAAAAGCAACCTGTTCTGTGTCTTTTTGGGCATCCTGCTGTGGATGGATTTTCTCCATCTGAGTGAGTTGCAGGCTTCGGGCTCCGACTCTTTCCTTTTCAATTTTATCTCTTCCTTGTTGGCAGGACATCTCATCTGGAGTCGTATTGCCGATTTGGTGCTGTTCCTGCTCCTCTCTTTCCTGATTCTGCGTATGAATGAGGTCTATACCTTCATCCATGTCCGTACCATGTTGCCTTCGTTCTTTTGCATTCTGATAGGCGGTCTGGTGCTTTATCCGCATTATCTTTCGTCAGGACTGGTTATTGCCATTCTGCTTTTGTCCTCTGTCTTTTCTGCGTTCAACATGAAGCGGGGATATGTGATGATGCACGCCTTCAACATCGGGTTTCTGTTGTCGCTGGCCACGCTCATTTATCCGTTCAGTCTGGCTTATATCCTGCTTTTTGTGGTGTTCTATTACAATCTGAATGTACTGTCGCTCAGGGTGGTGCTCGCCACGCTCACCGGGGCTTTTGTCCCGCTTTTCTATGCTTTTCTCATTTTGGCTTACACGGGTCATGTGGAGTTGCTGAACGAGTATTTTGACCCTACCATCAAGTTGCAGTTGTGGAATCTCAGTTTTTCTCATCCTCAGATTCTTTATTTCTCCTTGATTGGGGTGCTGCTGGTATGGGCCATCTTCCATGTGGTGGCCACTTATCAGCAGGAGAGTGTGGTGCCTCGGCGAATGTTCAATTTCTTCATCATGATGATGGCATTCTCGTTGCTGATGGTCCTTTTTTCCGATTCTGGTTTCAATAATTTGCTTTGCTCTTTGGTGATATTTATCAGTATCATTCTGGGACGTTTCTTCAGCCTCAAGCTCTCGGAGTCCAAACTCTGTCTGCGTGCCTTCCAATTCTTTATTGGCTCTTCGGTGCTGTACTACGTTTATCTGATGTCCTGATGGATATAGCCGCATTCTATGTCCAGCTCAACCAAATTTTCATGTCGTGGGGCTATTTGGGATTGTTTTTGGCGGCGGCTTTGGCTGCATCCATTGTCCCTTTCCCGTCCGAGCTGATTTTTGCCTTTTGCGTCACCCGTCTCGACCCTGTGCTGTGTGTGGTGTCGGCTACGCTGGGCAATGTGTTGGGTGGAGTCACCCTCTATTGTATGGGGATGCTGGGCAAGGTGGAGTGGCTGAGCAAGTGTCATTTTGTTAAATATGAACGAGTGCGTCGGATGCGCTACTGGATGCGCCATAAAGGGGCGCCTATTGCCTTTTTCGGCTTTCTTCCGGCCATCGGTCAGGCCATTATCATCGTGCTGGGCATGATGCGTTGCAATATCTACAGAGTCACCTTTTTTATGGCCTTGGGCAAATGTGCCCGCTATATTGTGGTGGCTGTCATTATTGTATTGGCGTTAAACAAGTGAATTTTTTAATTTTTTTATTTATATTCGGCCTGTTTATATTTTGAAAGAGTATATTTAGCATATTTCTAATTTGCCTATGGATCAAGATTTACATAAAATACTGAGTGTGCCCTTTATGTTGAAGTTGAAGGAACTGATGCTCGATGAGGTGCTGATTGACGATTTGGATAGGGTTTACCTGCCTTTGGCCAATCTCATTTCGGTGGGGCTCAATACCAATGCTTCCATGCAGGTTATCGGCATCAACGGGGCGCAGGGAGCGGGCAAGACTACTTTCTGCACGCTGATGAAACTGGTGCTGGAACAAGGGTTCGGGCTGAAAGTCCTCAGTCTGGGCATTGACGACCTCTATTTGTCGCGGGCCGACCGTGAACGGCTGGCTCAGACCATTCATCCGCTGCTTGCCACCCGAGGGGTGCCAGGTACCCACAATGTGCATCAGGGCATCGAGCTGCTCAATGCCCTCCACAATGCCGCACCCGATACACAGACACGCATACCGCGTTTCAACAAGGCGGTCGACGATCCTTTTCCCGATTCGCAGTGTGATGTCTTTGTGGGGCGTCCCGATGTGGTGCTGTTCGATGGCTGGTTTATGGGTGCGCGTGAGCAGCCCATTGCCGATCTCATCGTCCCTGTCAATCAGCTGGAGGAGGTGGAGGATGCCGAGGCTATCTGGCGCACTTATGTCAATCTTCAGCTCAAGACAGTCTATAACGCCCTTTTCGACCAGCTTTCGTTGCTGGTGATGCTGCAAGTGCCTTCGTTTGAGAAGGTGTACGAGTGGCGGACTTTGCAAGAACAGAAACTTAGAATGACGACGGCTGGACAGACCAATCTGCGTATCATGGATGATGAGGCTCTTCGCCGTTTTATATCCCATTATGAGCGCTTGACGCGCTGGATGCTCAAAGATATGCCTGCACGTGTGGATATGCTCTTCAAGGTGAATGACGACCATCGTATCTGCCTGCCTTGAGGCTTTCCTGTGATTTGCTTTCCCTTTTAACTGATTTGTATAATGCTGGTAAAAACGTATGGTGCCGCTCTGCACGGCATTGATGCCATTGTGGTCACCATCGAGGTGAATGTGTCCAATGGTATGCAGTTCATTTTGGTGGGACTTCCAGACAATGCGGTGCGTGAGAGTCATGAACGCATTTTGTCGGCCCTCAAGGTGCAGGGCATCAACTGCCCTACCAAGCAGGTGGTGGTGAATATGGCTCCTGCTGATATCCGCAAGGAGGGCGCGGCTTACGATTTGCCGCTGGCGGTCGGCTTGGCGGCTGCTTCTGGTGCCATCAAAGCAGACCGGCTCGAACGTTTTCTGCTGATGGGCGAACTCTCGCTCGATGGCACGCTGCAACCGGTCAAGGGAGTGCTGCCCGTTGCTATCAAGGCGCGGGAGGTGGGGTTCGAGGGCCTGATTGTCCCAGCTTTCAATGCCCGTGAGGCTGCGGTAGTGGACACGCTCAAAGTATATGGCGCTGAAACACTGGGGCAGGTGGCCCGTTTCCTGAATGGTACGGAGACCATCCCCCCTACGGTGGTCAATACTCGTGATGAGTTTGCTTCGCATATTGACCAGTTTGATGCCGATTTTGCGGATGTGAGGGGTCAGGAAAGCGTTAAACGCGCCTTTGAGGTGGCTGCCGCTGGTGGTCATAATATTATAATGATTGGCCCTCCTGGTGCCGGAAAATCGATGCTGGCAAAACGAATACCTACCATATTGCCTCCGCTGTCGTTGCGTGAGGCGCTTGAAACCACCAAAATACATTCGGTGGCGGGATTGATAGGACGGGAAACGTCGCTGATGACGCAACGCCCGTTCCGTTCGCCTCACCATACCATTTCTGATGTGGCGCTGATTGGCGGAGGCGCCGACCCCAAGCCGGGCGAGATTTCGCTGGCGCACAATGGAGTGCTGTTTCTCGATGAGTTGCCTGAATTCCGTCGGCAGGTGCTGGAGGTTCTCCGCCAGCCTCTGGAAGACCGTACCATCACCATTTCCCGTTCTAAAATGACGGTCTGTTATCCTGCCAGCTTCATGCTGGTGGCTTCCATGAATCCTTGCCCTTGTGGCTATTACAACCATCCCACGCGGGCTTGTACTTGTTCGCCAGGGGCAGTGCAGCGCTATCTGGGCAAGATTTCCGGTCCTTTGCTCGACCGTATCGATATTCAGATTGAGATAGTGCCTGTGCCGTTCGAGAAACTGGCTGAACAGAAGTCGGGGGAGAGCAGTGCTGTCATTCGGGAGCGTGTCATACGTGCGCGCAACATTCAGCAACAGCGTTTCAAGGATGACCCTCATGTGCACTGCAATGCGCAGATGTCATCACGGCAGTTGCGCCAATATGCCCAGCTGGGTCCAGAAGCTACAGAGATGCTGAGGGCTGCCATGGAGCGTCTGGACCTCTCGGCGAGGGCTTATGACCGCATCCTGAAGGTGTCGCGTACTATTGCCGACCTTGATGCCACGCCCGACATACGGGTGGAGCATATTGCCGAGGCTATCAATTATCGCAATCTTGACCGCAGTGGTTGGGGGCAGTAGGTGAGGAGGTGACACGTCTCGCGTCACTATCGGACGGAGGACGATTCCGTATCGGGGGCAAAAAATCACTGACATCAAATTTGCTCAGCCTTAATGGGGAGGTGGTGACGTGTCACCTCCCAGTTATTGCTACCTACAACAAATAGAAATAGGGGAAACCTCTCCGAGGTGATAGAGGTGCCGCGTATCATAACCCCAGGTGGGCCT
>CALMUD010000179.1 GCA_937872735.1 uncultured Bacteroidales bacterium | reverse complement strand
GGGCAATTCTACCCAATGCCGCCAGTCTGTTGTCGTGGTCGATAAGTCAGCGCCGGTTCCTGACTGCTCAGCGTTTGATACACTCCGTCTGGCTGTAACTATTGATGCCTGTCAGTTGGCTATGTCGGAGGTTAAAACGAAAGCTCCGGTTGTGCCTGATAACTGTGACAGTGTCAGGGGAGTCCTTTTGTCCAATTTGTCTTATCTGCCGATTGGAAACAGCACATTGACATGGATGTTCAGAGATGTGGCGGGCAACGAGACAGTTTGCAAGCAGACTGCCGTTGTTTCAGATAAATTTGTTCCCGTTTATGATTGTTCCCGTTTGCCAATCTTGTCGGCTTGCATCAGAACCAATACGGACCATTTGAATGCCAGCCAGATAAAACTGACTGTTCCCGTTGCGCATGATAATTGTGTGGACATCTCTGGACAATTGGAAGAGACTCCTGCTTCCTATAAAGTGGGGACCACAAATCTTGTTTGGCAGTTTGTGGATGCCGCGGGAAATGCTGCAACTTGCAGCCAGCGTGTGGTGGTGTCAGACAGTTTTGCGCCGCTCTTCAATTGCTCTTCTTTGAGCGATGTGGTGGCCAGTCTCACTACGGCCGATACGGTTTTGGCGGCTTCGCAATTACATATCGGGATGCCGCAGGCTGTTGATAATGTGGATGGCGTTATAACGGGCAAAATGGAGTCTGCGCACGATTTCTATCCGATTGGCACTACTGATGTCCAGTGGCTGTTTGTTGACCATGCGGGCAACAGAACGGTCTGTCAGCAGAAGGTGATAGTGAATGACAAGTATGCGCCGTTTATTGATTGTTCTTCCATTACCGATGTGGTGGCTTATCTCCGTGAGGATGGCTGCTCTTTGACTCCCGCCGATTTGGGCTTGTCCGACCCAGTCGCTGTTGATAATGGAGGACGGCTCATTACGGGAGCCTTGAATCAGCCTATGACGGCCTATCCGGTTGATACCACCAAGCTGGATTGGCTGTTTGTGGATGCTGCGGGTAATGTTACTACTTGCCCTCAGACCATTGTGCTGAAAGATACGCTGCCTCCAGTCTGGATGCCTGGATGTGTCGATACGGTCATTTATTTCAGCAGTGGAGATTCCATTCCTGCCATGAGGAAATATATGGCTATTGATAATTGTACCGTCACCAAACTGCAATATACCGACAGCACCAATCGGGTGAACAATCCTGACGACTGTGGATATTATACTTATGATTGGGTGCGTACTTTCAATGTGGAGGATGCTCATGGCAACAAGGCTCCTCAGCGTACTTGTACTTATAGGATTGTCGATAATTCGGTTCCTTCCATCAATTATGTTTGGCAAAATATTGAGGCCGAACCGATTGGCAGATGTCAGTTTGCGATGCCCGATTTGCGGAAATATGTGGCGATTAGGGATAACAGTACGGATTCTTCCCGTCTGCGTATATGGCAGGTCCCTGTCGCCGGATCTTTGCTGACGGCTACTTCCAAGGCTAAAATATATGCGGAGGATGTGTGTGGCAATATCGATTCAGCCGAGCAGAAGGTGCTGGTTCCTGACCATAGCGGAGTGGTTAAACTGGTGTCGGGAATCACTTCGGCTTGTGTGAGCGATGACAATCCTTTAAGTCTGATATCCACCCGTCTGCGGCAGGCTTATGGAACGTCGTTGATAAAGAATGAGGATGGTATCTGGGAAGTGATATCCAGTACTTTTGTTTACGACTGCTACCGCGATTCCATATCGAAAGCCTCGTTGGTTTATAGCAATTCGCCGTACACCTATGCTTCCCTCTTTATGAAGAATGGAAGT
Source organism: uncultured Bacteroidales bacterium (assembly GCA_937872735.1). Taxonomy (GTDB): domain Bacteria; phylum Bacteroidota; class Bacteroidia; order Bacteroidales; family Paludibacteraceae; genus Physcocola. The sequence goes on along the minus strand of CALMUD010000179.1, from coordinate 8,909 downwards.
CAGAATTTCTCTTTGAGGGATTCTCTCACCAATCTCACCAGGGCCGCACAGTCAGGTCATTATCTGTTCGTGGCGTGTGATACCACTACCCGTTGCACTGATACGTTGGATGTGGACTTGGTGCTGAAGGAGCGGCCGCGCATTGCTCTGGATACCAATGCAGTGGTGAATGTCTGTGTGGACGATTCCTTGTCGCTGACCGATGTCACCGATAAGGTGAATCTGTGTGTCGATGAGGAGGGGGCTCCGGTCTCCCGTCGTGGCTGGCTGTATGGCAACACCCGATATGACGAGGATGGAACGCTGAGCGTATATGCGGTAAGCCAGAGACGCAGTCTGGTCTATTATGCCGAAAACGAGTGCGGGTCCAGCACCTCGGTCAATAGTTATTATCTTGCTTGTTCGCCAGTTCACTTGTCGGCTGCCGATAGTCTGGCTGTTGCAGGAAGTGAACAGCAGCTTCAACTTTGGCGCAGGGATGAGATGCTTATGAACCGTTCTGTCAATCTGCACATATGCCGGCCTCCATTCCCTTCTGCGCTTGTGTTGGATGAGAAGACGCACAATCTGTCTGCCAGTGGTGCATGCATAGTGTATGGCGATGAGCCTGTTACGCTCGATATTTCTACTGCCTATCGGCCGACCAGGGTCGACTGGTATACCGTGGCTGGCAATTATGATGCCGCTGATGGGGCAGGGCAGTATGACAAGCAAGGTAACTTGCAGCGGTCGGCTGATTTTGCCGACGAGAATGATGTGCTGATTAGTGGCGAGTCTGTCGGAATTTCTGATTCTTTGACCTTCTCTTTGCAAGTGGGGCTGGATAGTACCACCACTTTCTATGCCGTGGTGAGCGATGGCGTCTGCCCTGCGGTGCCTACCCATCTGTTTACTGTCAATCTGATGGAGCATATCCCTACGGCTATCACTCCTTATACGCACGATGGACTGAATGATGTGTTTATGAAGGGACACAAGGTGATTATATTTGATCAGTTCGGCCAGGAAGTATTTAAGGGTGACGATGGATGGGATGGTTATGATCAGGTGAATGGTAAACGGGCTGTGCCGGACGTCTACTATTACTATTTGCACCTCAAAAATGGCAAGTCTCACAAGGGTTCTATTGAAGTGGTGAAAGAGTAAATCGGTAAAGTAAATAAATTAAATAATGACACGGAGAAATCATTCATTTAGGTGGATGGTTTCTCTTTTTTTGTAATAGATGTGCCTCTTGTGGGGGCGCGTGTCTCCTTTTTTGTAAATTTGTATTGTGATGTAATACGCAGAAAAATGGAAATACCACAAATAATAGCAGATCTTGCGTTGATTCTTATCACGGCAGGGATTACTACCATTATCTTTAAATGGCTGAAACAGCCTGTCATTTTGGGTTACATTCTCGCTGGATTTCTGGTGAGCCGTCAGTTTGGGTTCACTCCGTCGGTCTCTTCGTCGGAGGCCATCAGCACGTGGGCTGATATCGGTGTTGTGTTTCTGATGTTCGGTTTGGGTTTGGAGTTCAGTTTCAAGAAGTTGATGGGTGTGGGCCGTACGGCGCTGATTGCCGCCATGGTCATTATTCCGGGCATGGTATTTCTGGGTACGCTCGCGGGTCTGCTCATGGGCTGGACCATGGTCAACAGTCTGTTGTTGGGTGGTATGATTTCCATGTCGTCCACTACCATCATCATGAAGGCATTTACCGATATGGGACTGCGTACCCAGAAGTTTGCCCAATTGGTGCTTGGCATCCTCATTTTTGAAGATCTGATTGCTATCTTGTTGCTGGTCATTATCTCCACCACAGCGGTCAGCAAGTCTTTTCAGGGTGGCGCTTTCGCTTTTGCGCTGGTCAAGTTGGCTTTCTTTCTGGTCATTTGGCTGTTGGGGGGTATCTTTTTTCTCCCCTCGGTACTCAAGTATCTCAAGCGGCGCGATGTTCTCAATGATGAGACGCTACTTATCATCTCGCTGGGCTTTTGTCTGATGATGGTCATTTTTGCCACAAAAGTCGGGTTCTCTTCCGAGCTCGGAGCCTTTGTCATGGGGTCTGTTTTTGCCGAGACGGTGGAGGCGGAGCGCATTGATCGTTTGGTCAAGCCGTTGAAAGACCTTTTCGGTGCCGTCTTTTTTGTGTCGGTGGGTATGCTCATCGAGGTTTCGGTTCTGTGCGATTATGTGTGGCAGATTGTCTTTATCTCGATGGTCGTGATTGGCGGTCAGGTGTTGTTTGCCTCGTGTGGACTGCTGCTGTCTGGCCAGTCGCTCAAGACGTCCATTCAGTCCGGTTTCTGCCTCACGCAGGTGGGAGAGTTCGCCTTTATCATTGCCTTGCTGGGCACCAATCTCGGCTTGCTCGACAAGTTTGTCTATCCCGTTATTGTGGCGGTGTCGGTGGTCACCATCTTCATCACCCCGTTTCTCATGAAGCTGTCGCTGCCTGTCTATAATCTATTGGAACGCAAGTTGCCGCGCACCTGGCTGCTGTTTCTGGAGCGTAACAATGTGGATGTGGGGGTGAGTGTCCGTAACGACAATGTGTGGTTCCGGCTGTTGAAGGCGGTGATGCGTATCGTGCTGGTCTATTCCACGGTGGTGGTGGCGGTGCTTATTGTGTATGTCCGTTATCTTGAGCCAGTGGCGGCCCGTTATGGCTTTTGGTCCAAGACGGCGCTGGCGCTGCTCACCATTCTGGTGTTGTCGCCTTTCCTCAGAGCCATTGTGGCGAAGAAAAACCATTCGAGGGAATATAAATATCTGTGGGCCAGTAAAAAGACGAACTGGACACCACTCATTTCGCTCTCGCTGGTGCGTTTTCTGCTGGCCATTTTCTTCCTGGTGTTCCTGCTGGTCAAGACTTATAACGGGGCTACGGGTGTTTTGTTTGCCGTGGCCACTATCCTCATCATGCTGATGTATTTCTCGCGTATGCTTAAGATGCACTCTATCCGTATGGAGCGCCGTTTCTTTCACAATCTCAATCAGCGCGAATATGAGGAGGAACAGCATCAGTCGGGTGTGTTCCGTAAGAACAAGATATCCAACCGTCTGCTCACCTACGACCTCCATTTGGCCGATTTTGAAGTGTCGGCCGATAGTCCTTGTTGTGGCAAGACGTTGATTGATATGGATTTCCGACGCAAATATTCGGTGCATGTGGTTTCCATCATGCGTGGCAGCCGCCGAATCAACATTCCGGGAGGCAAGGAGCAACTGTTCCCCGCCGACAAGATTCTGGTGCTGGGTTCCGATGAACAACTGACCAAGGTGGAACCGTTGTTTGACGAGGCTGATGATACGATTGGCGAGAATGATGTGAATGAGGTGCGTCTGGAGCAGCTCGAGATTGAGCCTGGCAGTCACCTTATAGGCAAGACTATTCGTGAGAGTGGCATCCGTGACAATAACAAGTGTCTGGTGGTGGGCATTGAGCGTGAGGCTGGCTCCATGGTATCGCCCGATGTGCAGACAGCCTTTCAGGAGGGGGATGTTATCTGGATTGTGGGTGAGAAAGACCGTATAGCCCAGCTGATGAAGGTGGATGCCATATCCATTGTCGACAGCAACTGAGCCTCACGATTTGTCTCTTTCTTAATTTGAGCTTATCTCTATGAGTTTATGAATGCGAAAAATTGCAGGGCTGTTTGCAAGGAATATCCCTACTGCAATGCAAACATTGTTTTAGTAGCAGCGCAGCATATTCAGCACCATTTTCTTGTCTTTGTCAATCTGTTGTTTCAGAGCCTCCATACTTTCGAACTTATGCTGATTGCGTACATGCTCCACCACATAGATGGTCATTTCCTTGTCATATAGGTCATTGTTGAAGTCGAACAGATAGACCTCGATGCTGAGGCTGTCGATGGCTGATGATTCCGGCTGTTCTGGCGAACAGGGTGTGGTGGGTCTGGTGCCTATGTAGAGCATTGCTTTGTACCGTTTGTTGTCCACTTCGGCCATTACGGCATAGACCCCTATCTTGGGCAGGCATTTATTGACGAAGGTCAGTTTCAGATTGGCAGTAGGGTAGCCTATGGTGCGGCCCACTTGCTTCCCCTTGACCACCGTGCCCGATATGGAGTAGGGATAGCCCAGATAATGGTTGGCCATATTTATTTCACCAACGGCAATCAGCTGGCGGATAAAAGAGGAACTGATGGTGTAGTTGTTTTCCACGTAAGGGTCGGCTTGCGTCACCTTTATGCCCAGTTGCTGGCCATACTTGCAATAGTCGTCAAAACCCTCCTCGCGGTTCCGTCCGAAGCGGTGGTCGTAGCCAATCACCAGATGTTTCACATTCAGCTTGTCGCGCAGCATCTTCATAAAATCGGAAGCCTGGAGGTTGGCCAGCTCCATGGTGAACGCCGTGCGTATGCAGTAGTCTATCGGTTCCATCTTCAGCAGATTGATTTTCTCCTCAATAGAGTTGAGGAGCCTTGGTTTGTAGCGTTCGTGCAGCACTATGCGCGGGTGTGGCCAAAAGGTGAACAAAGCCGATTTGAGGTGCTCCTCATCGGCCACCTCTTTCACCTGCTTTATCAGGAAACGGTGGCCTGCGTGGACCCCGTCAAAAAAACCGACGGTCAATACAAGCCCGTCCTCCATGTAATGGTCAATGCCCTCGATAACTTCCATCTTCTTATCTCAAAAATACTGTTTCCTTCTTGTCTTTCCGCCAGCTGGCCGCCTTGATGTGACCTGCGGCAGTAGGATTTGAAGCCAACGTGTTAAATTATTATCTTTTTAGAAATTTGGCAGCAGATAGGCCTTCTGGTCGGCAAAGATGCTGTCGATAGCGTTAATCTCCAGAAAAGTGGCACCGCTGCCCTCGCTGTTGCCTCCGCTCAGATAGGCCACCTTGTCGTTGAAGTGCAGGTAGCCGTTTTCTATCAGCATTTTGAGGGCGGCAAAGAAGTAATGGCGGGTATCCTCGTCCTTATGTTTCTCCTGATAGAATGGAATGACGCCATACGACAGGGCGAGCTGCCTGATGAGGGGCTCGTCGTAGCAGATGGCGAGCACCGGCTTGTCGCCACGGTAGGCTGCCAGATAACGGGCCGTCTTGCCAGTGCGGCTGTCGGTGACCAGTGCCTTGATATCGAGCGCGTCAATCGACTCCACTGCCTGCTTGGCCAGGAAGGAAGCGATATCCTTGTCCTCATATCGGTAAGGAATGCGTATATCATTGTCCTTCAGTTTTGTCTTTTCCGATTCTGCGGCTATCTTGGCCATGGTGTGCACGGCCTGTACCGCATATTTGCCTTCGGCGGTCTCTCCGCTCAGCATCAGCGCGTCGGTGCGGTAGAATATGGCATTGGCAATGTCGGTCACCTCGGCGCGGGTAGGGCGCGGATTCTGTATCATTGATTGCAGCATCTGTGTGGCCACTATCACCGGTTTCTTGGCTACCACGCATTTGCGGATGACGATGCGCTGGATGCCGGGAATCTTCTCCTCCGGAATTTCAATACCAAGGTCGCCGCGGGCTATCATGATGCCGTAGGCAGTGTCTATTATCTCGTCAATATTGTTTACCCCCTCCTGGTTCTCTATCTTGGCTATCACCTTGATGGGGCTGTTATACATTTTCAGTATGTTCAGTATGTCCAGCACATCCTGTTTGCTGCGGACAAACGAGTGGGCTATGAAGTCCACCTTGCGGTCAATGGCAAACAGTATGTTCTTCTTGTCGCGTTCGGTCACCGAGGGCAGGTTGATGCTCACCCCTGGCACATTCACGCTTTTGCGGTTGCCCAGCAAGGCATCGTTCTGTGATTCGCACAGCAGGCATTCGTCGTCTTTGCTCTTCACCAGCAGGTCTATCAGTCCGTCATCTATCAGCACATGGGTGCCAACGGTGACATCGGTCACAAAGTTGGGATAGCTCACGCAAATCTCTTGGGCAGTGGTCACCTGATTGGGCCGTCCGTATATTTTTATCTGGTCTCCAGTCTTTATCTCAAGGTGTTCTCCTCCCATACCCTCGCCCAGCGTGGTGGTGCGCACCTCGGGACCCTTGGTGTCAATCAGCAGGGCAATCTCCTTCGATACGGATCTCACGTTGTTGATTATTTTGTCCATGCCGCTGGCATCGAGGTGTGCGGTGTTGATGCGCACCACGTTCATGCCATTCTCAAACAGCTGTTTGATGAAAGGCACATCGCAATGCCGGTCTGATATGGTGGCTATTATTTTTGTTTTCTTATCCATTGTTTTTCAAGTCAGTGTCAGTCTTTATTGTTCTCTTCCTCCTCCATTTTGGCGTGCACCAATGCATCAACGGCCAGTCGGTAGGAGTCCATGCCGAATCCCAATATGGTGCCTTTGCAGGCTGCTGTGAGGAATGATTTGTGACGGAACTCCTCCCGCTTGTGGGTGTTAGAGATGTGAACCTCTATCACGGGGCACTTGATGGAACGGATGGCATCAGCCAGCGCGATGGAGGTGTGCGTGTAGGCACCGGCATTCAGCACGATGCCGTCAGATATGAATCCCGTTTCCTGTATGATGTTGATAAGTTCACCTTCTATGTTGGACTGGTAGTACGAAATGTTGACTTTCGGATAGGCGGCTTTCAGCACTTCGAGGTAATCCTCAAACGATTGGTGCCCATAGATGTCCGGTTCCCGCTTGCCCAGCAGGTTGAGGTTTGGACCATTGATGATGATGATGTTCATTTCGTTGACTGAATTTATATATGTTTTGTGCCTTTGCAGGTCACTCACTATGGTGGCGAGTCCGTTGTTTCGCATTTTTGTATTGTTGCATATTACCACGTTGCAAAATTAGTTATTTTCTATGCGTTATGAAACATTTGTAGGGTGACTTTTACGGCGACAAGGGAATTTTTATGGTTCAACCTTTCCGATTGGTGGATATTATCCGCTGTCTTGTTGCCTGATTTTAGGTGCGATTGTGTGAAATCGGATTGAATTTGTCAAAAAAGCTTGTTTTTTTGACATCGTAATTTCTAATTACGCAAACAGCCCTGGGCGAAATTTCGCCCAGGGCTGCTTGCGTGTCATGAAAATGTTTAGTGTCTTTTCTGTTTCTCTATTAGGAAGGTTACTCCGAGTTTTATTCCGAACGAGGCGAGACTGACCTTTCCTACCTGATTGGAAGCCAAAGTGCCGTGATAGTTACCATTTGCATCATGCAGTTTCGGATTGTGCCCATCTACAGCATCTGTCAGTTCATAACTGCCGTATAGCCCGCCATATAGCGCCAAATTATCTTTGACCCAGTATCTGGCGCCAGCTTCCGCAAAGACACCTATACCGATGTTGGTTTCCATTCGGTCTTCGTATCGTTTTTCATCGGTTCCGAATCCGTGGTGAGGTAGGTCTGTCACCAACAGATGCTGGTCCAGATAATAGCCTTCTGTCTTTATAGAACCGCCAGTTACCTCATATTTGCTCCATACGGGCAGTTGCAATACGAATCCAGCACCTCCCACGAAGTCCCAGCCGTTGTTGATGCTGGTTTGATAATATCCTCCGATGGGAAGTTCGCATACCAGCATCTCTTGCCTTTCTTTCCATCCGGAGTAATAACTCTTCAGAAGATAGTTTTCGTTGTCGTTGACAGTGTCGCATTCCAGACTTGGGTCCAGCCCATTCATCGTGCATTTTGATTGATAGTAGGCGAGTCCCAGTCCAGCACCGGCCCCCCAATGCTCATTGAAAAAATAGGAGTAGCTGATACCGATGCGCCCACCCCAACCAAGGGAGTGATCTCCGATTTTAGGGTCAAATTGCAATGAATGCAGGCCACCGCCCAAATTTGCATCAATGTATTGGTTCTGGGCATGGATTGTTCCTGATAAAGCAAAAAGCAGAACCAGTGTCTTTATTATTTTGTTATTCATCATTATCTGTTTTTATTGGGGTAAAACCAGTATTTTGCAGTTGGCGCTCTTGTCATTGTCCACAATCACGATGGCCACATATTTGCCGATCGGCAGCTTCACCTTGTTGTCTTTTTGGACATTGTCGGTGGCATAAACGGGTTCTCCATTTTCGGCATAAACGAACAGTCTTGCTCTTTTCAGTTCATTGTCGTTCAGACCCTTCACCTTGATTAAGAATATCTCATTGGCTGTTGCTGGATTAGGCGCAGGCATGATATTGAAAGGCGCAGTTTTCTTTTCAAAATATTTGCTGCAAATAAAGTATTGGTTGCCGTCTTTCGTGGTCACTTTCACCGAATAGTTACCGCTAATGCCAGTCAAGTCGCAGTACATTTGTTTGGTGGCTCCTGCAATGAGAGAGTCTTCGTGGTACCATTGGTATGCAACAAACTCATCATTCTTGTTGCTGCATGCCACCACATCGTTCCACATCATCTTGAGGTATTCCGAACCATAGTTGATGGCGAATTTGACAGGTATCGGTTGACTTTTGGTGAATCTGTTTTTCAAAGTCAAGTAAGCCGTATAAACGCCTGGCTTTGCTGAGAATGGAGTGTCAAAAGATACGACCCCGTTGGATATGACAGTTCCAGATGATTCTCTGAATTCTTGTTCTATGGCTTTCTCATCAAAAGAAATGTCATAGGTGTCAGGATTACCGCTTGCTAATGAGTAATGAATGGAAACTTCGTCGCCAGCGCAGTAGAAATCTGTGTCGGATGGAATATCGGTGAAATTGATGGATCTGGCAGGTAGAATTGTTAATTTTAAAGATATGATACTATCACACCCGTTGATGGATGTCTCAATTTTTTCAAATGAATACACGCCTATAACACAAGTCTTGATGGCAGATATGTTGAATCCATTTTTGTCATATTCTTCTCCTTGACAAATCGAATCTTTTATTAATGTGCTTTGTTCCTTGTTCACGGTCAAGTGCAGGGTGACGGTGCTGTCGCAGCCCTCCGTTGTCTTGAACAGCTGCACATAGTCG
>CALMUD010000178.1 GCA_937872735.1 uncultured Bacteroidales bacterium | reverse complement strand
GAGGTCACTGTGGTGCCGAAGAGTGGTGCGCAAGATGTTGTTTCGGTGGATTCGTCTGGTGTTATCTATTTTAAGGATAACACGATGTTTATATTGTCTTCTACTTCTGCTGAGAAAACGTCTTCGTATGCTCTTTCTGAGGTGCGCAAAGTGACTTTTAAGCAGAATACTGGTGTGGTGCGGGTTTTGTCAGAAGGACAGTATCTTATTTATCCAAGTCCTGCTACTTCTGTTATTAACATTGCCAATGCCCCTGATAATTTGGGTAATATACAGATATACAGTGCTAAAGGTCAGTTGGTGGTATCAACGGTCTATGTGGCAGGACGTTCTATTGATGTGTCGGGTCTTGCCGCTGGCCTTTATGTGCTGAAGGCAAATGGCGTGACTCTTAAATTTGAAAAGAAATGAAAATAAAAAATACATTTTTGTTTTTACTGGCTTTGGCTGGGGCCAGTGTCTCGTTAGCCAGTTATCATGCCATGATACTTGGCGGAGGAAAAATTGTTTCTCATACCAAGGTTGATAGTGTCAAGCAGTTTTCTTTTCAAAAAGGTGTATTGAATAAGGCCAATGTTGATGGAACGGACAGCTCGTATGCTTTGACTGATGTAGATAGCATGACATTTGTTTCTGATACGGTGTTTGTTACCTATAATGGCAATTCTGCTACCATTGTTAACCCGTTGGCTTCGTATGGATTGAAAGTTACTGCGGACAATGCTGATGTAACGGCAGTCTCAGATACCAATGTGCAGGATATCAAGGATGTGGTGTATGTGCTTAGAGGCTCATCTTCCACAGGTTCTTTTTATGTGTCGTCGAGTAAGCGCTTCGTTTTGATGCTTGATAACCTCTCGCTCAAGAATGACAAGGGGGCGGCCATTGCTTCTCTTATCGATAAAGAAATGATGGTGGAGGTTATTGGTGCCGATACCTTGGCTGATGGTCTTGCTTCAGAGCATGTCGGTGCTGATACCACCTATAATGCGGCATTGTGGAGCAAGGGACAAATGATATTGAAGGGTAGTGGCTCCCTTGCTGTCAGTGGTAATTATGGACATGGAATCTGCTCGAAAGACTATGTGCAGATAGATGGAGGCAATCTCTATATTACGACCAAGTCGGGTGATGCTATCCATGCCAATGATTATTTCCGTATGAATGGTGGATATATCGGCGGGAGTTCTATTGGTGCTGATGGCATTGACGCTGGAGATTCCGTTGTCGTTAATGGAGGTGCCATCAACTTGCTTATAAATACAATAGATTCCAAGGCCATCAAGTCGGATGGAAATATTACGATAAACAAATGTGATTCAATTAATATTGTCCTGAATGGTGCGGCCGATAGGGGCATCAAGTCGGGTACCTATCTGCCTAAGGGGGCTACTGATTCTATTCCTGCTGACATCAACATACTGGGTGGAAAAATAAAGATTGTGTTGAATAATGTTGGTCAACATACTGTTGACAAAGAGTCAACATCAGGGGCAGGTATCAAGAGTGATGGTAAAATAAACATGGCTAATGCTACGGTTGTTATTTATGCCGATTCTTCCTCTAAGTCAATTAAGGGAGTAACGGCTGATGGTGACATATCTATAGACTCCACTTCGGACGTGGTGGTGATTGTATCCTGCAAATCTGGAAAAACGTGGGGTTTTAAGTCTGATGTGATTTATATTACAGGAAAAGTGTTGGAGGTATCTGGAGATGCTCTTACGAGTGTTCTTGCTACTTATTCATCTTCTATTCCTGTCTCTTTTGGCAATCCTTCACAATTCTCAGGTTCTTATATTACTACAAAGAAAGGCCGAGTCGTGGTTTTGTATTATTTACTGAATTCGAAATTAAAAGATAGCGAATCTGGCAGTTTCTCTAATATCCCTCAGTTTAAGTAATTGGTTTATAAAACTATAATAATAGAACGTCATTCTGGTGAAAAACGGAATGGCGTTTTTTTTTATGCTTATGTTTAATAACATAGTGTTCTTTTTTGCATTTGCATGTGTACACAACTATATTTGTAGTGTATTCAGAGCGGGGACCGACGGGGTCGGTGGATTTTTTCCATTGGAATCTGTATGGTCAGTTGCTACGGCGACACCCCACCAACCGACTTCCAGATGCGCAACGGTGGTTGTTTAATACGGGGCAGTGCTTCGGCATTTGTTCAAGGAAGCATCTAAATGTTAACGGAGCTTTGGCACCGTGCCAACCGAGTTAGGATACACTACGGTGGTTATATGTTGGAGTCAGGTTTTGACTCAAAGAAAGTGTCCTATGGCCCTGCGCAATTATCTGTGCGGGGCTTTTTGTTCTCTAATATGTTCGGGTTTTTATTATTGCTTTATCTTTTTTACTGAAAATTCTTTCCATGCAGTAGATTCTTTATATTCCTTCATGATATGGGCATTCACCTCTATTCGGCATCTTTTCTTATCCACATTTCTGAAGGTTTCTGACCCGACGGTAGGAACCATTGTTGTGGGACATATTATTTCTTTCAGACGGGAACATCCACTAAAAGCTCCGTTCTCAATTTTTGTGAGGTTAGCTGGCAACTGAGCTTTTTCCATGTTCTCACAATTTTCAAAGGCTCCTTCTTCGATGGCGGTAATGTTGCCAGACAAATGTATGTTGGTAAGCGCATGGCAATTTTGAAAAGAATAGGCACTTATTTCGGTCATTTCTCCGTTCGCTGTTACTGCTGTTATGGCGGTTCCGCTGAATGCCTCTTCGCCTACATGGTGTAAAGAATTTGGCAGAGATAGTGAGCCTGCAATAGGGCAGTTACGGAAGGCTCTTTTCCCTATGCTGGATAACTGGGAATTTGGCAGAACGATATTTTTCAGTGCCGTGCAGTGGTCAAAAGCGCCCTCGCCTATCTGGGTTACGCTGTTGGGTATCTCTATTTCCTGTAGATGCTGGCAATCTGCAAAAGCATAGGCTGATATCCTTTTTAGCCCGTATGGTAAAATGATGGTGGTCAACCGTTTGAATCCCTCAAATTCGTGACTGTCTATTTCGTCAATATTGGTGCTACTCAGGTCCAGTATCTCCAAAGTCTGTTTCCCTTTCTCTTGGATGGTGACAATATCAGTGTCATTTAATTCGCCTGTTACTGTCAGATGGGTTACTTTTATCCATTCGTCGTCGTTAAGTTGGTCTTGCAATTGACCTGGAGTTGTGACATCAATATGGGCACCGAAATCTTCATTTTTTTTGTCTGCTGTGTCCAAAATGGTACTGATACTCGTACTGTCAAAGGGCTGCCCGATAGCTGTGTCAGTGAGGTCGTTTTTTGCATTTTCGCTGGCTTCTTCCTTGGGTGTGACCAAATCTTCAATTTCCTGGTCGTTCAGGGAATCTGCAGGTGTTGTTGCCTGCTCGTTTTGAGCTGGGGCTGCCGTTGCTAGCAACAAGCTAAGCAGATTGGCAGAAAAAAGTATAGCGTGCTTATGCATGATTTTCTTGAAGTTTTGCAAATATATCTATTTTCAGATTTATTTTTGGCATAGGGGCAAAAAAAACATATCTAGCTTCCCAGCTAAATATGTTCTCACTTAAATCTATAACTATGAAATGATATGGAAAATTTAGAAATATATGTGAAATATCTTTATTCGCTTGTTTTCACTGACAAAGATAATGACATTCTAAATATAATCAATCATTTTAATGAAAAATTTTTCTTTTTTTTCAAAAAAATTATTTTCGTGATTATTTCAATCACAATTTTCATCATACCAGGATGTCACTATCGTCTCTCCCTCTTATGTTTTTAAACGAATTCCAGCCTTCTGATGCCTTGTAACTGGCTATACTGTCTGTTGGAACGTATAGGGTTGTAAGGTCCATGTCAACACCTGCAAAGGCATTGGGCATGGCTATGGGTGGAGTGGACGCAAGACAGTCAACGGAAGCTAGCATTTTGCAACCTCTGAATGCGTGTGAATCAATCATTTGTAAGCTTTCGGGCAGTGTGATGGAAGTAAGGCTTCGGCAATGGCGCATAGCCTCCTCTCCTATTTTTGTCAAGCCGCAACTTGCATTGTGCCCATCGTTGGTACTGTATGTTTTGTGTTCGGGAATTAATATCCGTTCTATGTGGCTGCATCCGCGTAGAACTTCAGATCCAAGTACAGTCAGGCGTCGGGGCAATATTACTTCCTTTAGTGATGAGCAGTCTTCAAATGCTTTGTTGTCAATCCGGGTTAGTGTGTTGGGCAAATGTATGGCCGACATCTTGATGCAGCCTTTAAATGCGGCTTCTCCCACCCTTGTCACTTTTTCGGGTATCAGTGCCTCCTCCAGCCGCAGACAAAATTCAAAGGCTTCGGATCCTAGTTCATTTAGTTCCTCGGGTAAAATGGCTGTAACCAATGCTGTGCAGTTTCGGCAACATTTAGCTGGTAGCTTTTTCAACTGGGGCGGAAATACAATATTCTTTAGTGAGGTGCAGTTTGCAAATGCAGCTGTTCCTATGCTTTCGATATGAGCTGATAGATTGATATTGTCCAATGAGGCACAGCCAGCAAATGCACAGTCTTCAATCTTTTTTAGATTGTTAGGCAGGTTGATGCGCGTCAGACTTATGCATCCCTCAAAAGCCATTTCGCCTATGCAACTGATATTTTCTGGCAGCTTAACGTATTGCAGATTGGTGCAGTATTCAAATTCGCAGGTGCTGATTCGGTCTATTCCTTCTGGTAGTGCTATACTTTCCAAACTTGAAAATTTTGCAAAAGGAAAACTGAGGTCTTCGGGCATTGTCAATCCTTCTGTGTGTTCCAGGTCAATAATCGACAGATTGTTGTAGCGTTTTAGGCTGCCAATGAATTTCCAATCGTCGTAATTCAGTTGGCCTGTCACTTTCAGGTCGACTGTCTTTTTCCACATTTCGGAGCTTTGGGTTCGTTCCAGAGCTCCTGCTGTCTCATTATTTATTGTTGTCATTGTTTTACCCGTTTTTGCAGTGTTTTCATATTTGCGATGACTGACTTTTTGTTTTCTGCGGATTTTACTTTGTAATTACAAATGTAGCGTTTTGCCCCGAAAAAACAAAAGCCGCAGAGTTTTTAACCCGACGGCTTTGTTTCGTTTTGTTGTTTGATTTAATAAAAATGTCTCTTTCCGTTGTTTGATTTTGATTTAAATTGTGAATTAAGTAGTTGAAAGAAAAAGTTGTTTAATTATTAAAAATGAAAAAGTAATAGAGAAAAGTTGTTGTTTATTTTATGAAAAAAGTAACCTCCACGGGTTTTCAGCCTTCATTTTGTCAAGCCTTTTCCCGTATCGGCAGTGCTAAGATAACCCTAAATAGAGTCGTTTGTATCAAGGTTTTATATGTTTTACGGCAGGTTTCGTCTGGGTTTAAAAACTCTTAACGGGATTAAATGTTTTTTTGTTTTTCCGTGTGTTTATCAACATCTTTTTAGGTGTTTTTTAACGGTGGGTGCTGGGGGATAAAGATGGACAAATGTTCAGATAAGATTTTTTACATGTCAGAACAGCATATCTTCTGCTATCACATTTTGGAATTTTTGCCACACCTCGGCTTTGCTGTAGTCAATGCGTCCGTTGGCAGGAATGGTGAGAATGGAGCGGCTGAATGCTGAGTGTGGAAAAGTATCCATTTGGCATATAGGAGGGAAGCTGCAATGACAGTTTATCCGGCGCAATCCTTCACACCCTCTGAAAGCATTTTCTCCCACGGTTTTAATGTTGATATTCAGTTCTGCCGATTCCAGGCTGTAGCAGTTCCAGAAGGCGCCATTGCCTATGCAAGTCACCTCGTTGCCAAGGTCAATATGTTTCAGCATATTGCATTCAGCAAAAGCGATTGCTCCAATCTCCTTCGTGTTTTTGCCCAGTATCACTTTTCGTAGCGATTTGCATCCTGTCAGCAGACCGTGGGGTATGGAGGTCATATTTTTAGGGAGGGTAATGTTGCGTAGTACGGTAGCATCTTCAAATGCTTTTGGAAAAATTTGTTCTCTGTTGCAGTCTCTCAGGTCAATATTTTTCAGACAACCGTCCGTGGCCATTTGTCTCAGGTAGCAGATGTCCTCATCGCTTAGGGTTCCGGTCAGGCTGGCGCTGCACACCAGATTCCAATGTGTATCTATGTAGTCCTGCATTTTGCCTTTCAGCACGGTGGGCGAGTATATCAGCTGTCGTTCTTCTCCGTTGGCCATGGTCAGTTTTACGTAAGTCATGGCTTCTACTTCTTTCATGTTGGCGAAATCTTTCCATCCTTTTGCCTCCATATATTTGTTACGGTCTCCTTTTGCCATATACAGCATTTTGTCGCGGGTATAGTCTATGATGCTGTCGCTGCAGTCTGGAGGTGTGGTTGCCCAGCAGCAAATTTGCCCCAGATTGCGGCATCCGTCAAAGCAGTGCCCCTTTATCTTGCGGGTGCTGGTTGGCAGCACTATGGCCTTTAGGTGCGTGCAACCTTCAAAGGCTCCGCTGCCAATGGTAGTTACAGTGTTGGGTATCTGTATGCTTTTTAGTTGATAACAATTCTTGAATGCTTCTTTTCCTATTTGAGTCACCCCGTGAGGAATGACAAAATCATATTCCCCTTTGCTCAATAGGTCATATTCGGTGTCTCCCTCGTTATAGTCTTTGGGGTCAGGGGTGTGTCGTTCCAGTTTTTGTCCGTTTTGGGTATATCTGGTTTCGCCCATGTCATAGTGCTCGTTATCAATGGTCCAATGTACCTCTGTGCGTTTGTTGGCAAAGTCCAGTGCGCCTTCTCCTATATGGTGGTGGTTGATGCTGTTGGGCAAAATTACGCAAGCAAGCCGGTCACACCAATGGAAAGCTCTTTGGGCAATACCTGTTACTCCGTCTGGTAGTTCCACAGTCCCTTCGCGTCGAGGTGGACAAAATATCAGTTTGTGGCCGTCCTTGCTGTATAGCAGTCCATCTATAGAGCGATATTTCTCGTTCTTTTCATCAACATTTATCACTTTCAGTTCCGGGCAGCCTGTCAGAGTTTCTATTTCTATTTTTTCAATACTGTAAGGCAAATTTAGCAGACTGATTGACAGACATTTCAGTCCGCCTTTCCTCAGTTTTCTTACCCCGTCTGGAACGCTGTAACTGCTAAGTGCGCGTTCATATAGGTCGGGCATGGATAGGTTTGTCTTGTTGTTAGCTTCAAACAAATCCAGCAGATAGAAACCCATATTGTTGACGGGTAGTGATTTGAGCAATTTGAGGTCCGCTTCGTTCAAAGGTCCTTTCACTTTCAGTTCCTTTATTCGTTTCCATTCTTCGCTAGGGAGTTTTCCTTCCAGCGTTCCTGTCCGGTGGACTTCTATGGTCAGCATGCTGTTCTGTCTTTTCTTTTCCGCAAATGTACTATAATTTTGACAAATCGAGAAGAAATCCTGTCGGTCTGTGTGTTCGCCAGTCTGTTCTTCCTCTTTATGCTATTTGTTCCATTACTTTTTTCAGAATCAAGGCATGGTTTTTTTCTGCATGTTTGGAAGCATATAGCAAAGTTATTTTTGTATGGCCTGCATCCGTCCATTGTTTTATCCATCGTTTCAAGTCTTCTGATTGTAGAAGAAATGATTCATAATCACAAGCAAACCGTTCCCAATTGTTTTCTATGTCTTCATGAAAAAAGTGTCTCAAGGAATCGGGAGGACAAATATCTTTAGGCCAGCAGTCAGCTTTTAATTCGTTTTTCTTGATACCTCTTGGCCAAAATTTGTCTACCAGAATACGATAGCCATCATCTTCTGTTGCAGAATCGTAAGCCCGTTTTATGTTGATTGTCAATGCCATTCTGATATTATTTAATCGTGCTTGTCATGTTCAACAGTTATCCTAGCAGTATGTATCGGAA
>CALMUD010000177.1 GCA_937872735.1 uncultured Bacteroidales bacterium | reverse complement strand
ACAGCTTCAATCCGTTATTGTTGGCTATTAATTTTTTCATTTTATAGATTTGCAATGACGTGAATTTCTTCTCATTCATCTTGTGTCCGTGGAAATCCACATTGTGCAGGTCACTGCCCATATAGGTATACATATCATGACTAAGCAGCCATTCGGCATTTTCCTTGGCATGATGTCCATACACACCGGCAATGGAAAGAAGATTCATCTGAAGACGTATTTTGTGCAAACGCAACTCGCCATAATCGGAATGGGACATATATAGGTAACGCTCGGGGTGAGCCAGCATGACATCATATCCGCGCTCCTGCAAGTCGAACAGAATCTGTTTGAAATCGATAGGGGCCTGCATGGCAGTTGTCTCCACCAATATAAGATGACCCGATGCGCAAAGGAATTTTTCCTTACGGTCGAGCAGGGCATCAAATCCGCGGTCAAGCATATATTCGGCACCAAGGCCCAACTGCAATTTACCCTGATAGGTATTCTGCAGTTCCTCAAAACGCTCCCGCAGACGGTCGGCGCTGTTCTCATGCAATTCCTCAGCCACATGAGGGGTGAAGAACACTCGTTTCACCCCATTCTGCTCATAAAAGTTCAGCGTACGCAGTGCCGACTTCATCGTCTGCACTCCATCATCCACTCCTGGCAGAATGTGGCAATGGACATCAGTGAATCCTTGCAACATTCCCGCCCCAATAAAAGACTTCTTAAAAAAATCGAACATAATCTATTCTAATTTCGCTGTCGGCAATCAGAAGCCAGCCTACACGGTTCGCCCGTTTGTCTCAAACTTTGCCACAAAGATAACACAAACAAAAATAGATGCCAACAAGCCCACTGGGCAAAAGAAAAAAATAAAAAGGGGCAGAACTCTATGAGTAAATAAATTAGATAAAAGGTGAGACAATTAGAATTTATTTTATTCAAAAAATATTCAAAAATAATAGATTAATTTTATACTTTTGCGCTGTGGAATAAATATACATTATTTCCCGCACGTGGAACCATACGGAACCATTGCGGGAAAGAATGCAGCGGTATGTAAAACAGAGAGAACAGATATACCAACTGAAGACAATACCTCCAGCCAGCATGTACCTGCCGCCACAAGTTGACATACCGACCTTAATCCAGCCAACCAAAAGTATCATTAATAAAAGAAATGGATTTCATTGTAAACTTATTTACGGGTTATGGCATCGGTTCGGTGCTGGTCTACCTGTGTATTACAGCCTTTGTGGGCGTAGCCATAGGACGGATAAACATAGGAGGTATAAAAGTAGGCATAGCAGGTGTGCTGTTTACAGGCCTGCTGCTGGCTCACATCAAAGGGGTGGGAGCAGGCAGTGATGCTGACTTGACCAAATATGACACCATATTAAGTTTTGTGAAAGAGTTCGGATTGATTTTGTTTGTCTATTCCATCGGCATAGAAGTGGGTCCCCGCTTCTTCACCGCATTCAAAGACGAAGGACTGAAACTGAATGCCCTGGCTTGCAGCATCATACTGATAGGCTTGGGCATTGCCTTTGGTATCAAAATGTTTATCGGCAACGGAATTTCATCTTCCGAAATTACAGGAATCATGTGCGGAGCGGTGACCAACACCCCTGGTCTGGGAGCTGCCCAACAGGCACTGACCGATGTATCGCACAATGCCGCCGACCCCGCCATGCGGGCAGCTGCTGCCGATGCCGTCAACAAAGGTACCGCGGGCATGGCCTACGCTGTTGCCTATCCATTTGGTGTACTGGGACTGATAGCTGCCATTCTGCTCATCCGGTTCATCTTCCGTGTGAAGATTGATGAGGAGGTGGACAAATACAACAAAGAGATGGGCGCCGCCTACTCCAACAAGTTGGAGAGCGTGGAAATAACCGTTACCAACCAGAATCTGTTCGGCTCTAAAGTATCGTTTGTGAAAAAATTTGTCGACAAGGAGCTGGCCATTTCGCGTGTGCTGCGTAAAGACACGTTCTTCGTGCCAAATGACGATGACGAGCTGCAAAGTGGAGATGTGATATACGGTGTGTCGTCGAGCAACCACATTGAGAAACTGAAAGCCCAAATCGGAACTGTGGAAATAGGTGACAAACGCGAAGTATCTGGCGACCTTGCCATGTGCGACGTGCTGGTGACCAACCGAAAGATTGCAGGAAAAACCATCAACCAGATAGGTATCAACCGCCGTTACGAGGCCAACATCACCCGTCTGTTCCGTGAGGGCCGTGAGATATTGCCAACCCCTACCACTACCCTCGAATTGGGCGATACCGTACGAATTGTCGGCAAGAAAGCCCTGCTGAAAGAGGTGCGCAACGAAATCGGCAATTCAGTAAAGGAGCTGGCCAAACCAAATACCATTCCTATCTTCATCGGCATTTTTCTAGGAGTGCTGCTTGGCAGTATTCCTATCGCCATACCAGGAATGCCAGTTCCCGCCAAACTGGGATTGGCAGGCGGCCCTCTGATTGTGGCCATCTGTCTGGGTTACAAAGGGAGAATCGGGAAACTGGATTTCTACATGACCTCGGGCGCCAACTTCATGCTGCGTGAACTGGGTATCATCCTGTTCCTGGCTTGTGTGGGTCTGTCATCAGGAGCTCATTTTGCCGAGACTGTGGCCAACGGTGGCTATGTATGGATGATATATGGCGCCGCCATCACCTTCATTCCTGTAATGCTGGTAGCCATAGTGGGTATGCTGATGAATGTGAACTATCTGAAGATAAGCGGCATATTGGCAGGCTCAATGACCGACCCTCCAGTACTCGACTATGCCAACTCATTGGCACCCGTACAGGCTCAGTCAACTGCCTACGCCACGGTTTACCCGCTATCCATGTTCCTCAGAATTCTGGTTGCACAGATACTGGTACTGACCACCTTATAAAACAAAAAAAAGAATCAAATTAAGCTAACAAACAATAGGAAATAATATCATCAAGAACACATGACTAAAAAGAAACTGATATGTCTGATTATCGCACTGATAGTCGGCATAGTAGCATGGTGCGTTCCAGCTGATTCATACGGAATCGTGGGACTTTCAATTGTAGAGCAGCGTGTAATTGCACTTTTCATTTTTGCAGCGCTGATGTGGATAACCGAAGCTGTTCCTATCTGGACAACCTCAGTGTTGACCATGGTGCTGATGCTGTTGACCGTATCAACCAGCAGCGTGAAGCAAATGATAAAGCCCGACAAGAGCTACTTCAAAACCAAAGTGGTGAAAATAGACACCAGCCGCAAGACTTGCCCTTTTGTCTATTGGACAAAGACCGACAAGAAAGGCAACGCGACCGACACCCTCAGTGCCAGCAAGGTGCTGCTGAAGAGCGGAATGAACGAAGGCACCGCATTGCTGAGTACCAACGAGAAATACATTGCTTTCGAGATTGACAAGAACTGCGTGCGTGGTGCCCTCGACAAGAAGGCAGCCACCTACAAGTCGGACTCAGACAAGGTGTACAAGATTGCCACCGTGAAAGACATGAAAGATGTTGCCATCAAAATCAGCGACAGCACCGCTATCATGTTCACTCCCGCCACCATCAAGGATATGAAGAAAAAGGCCAATGCTGGCGAGCAAGTGGAGATTGCCGTATATGACACCACCCTCATCAGAGCGGCCCTGGGTCAAGCCAATGTAAAGGTAAACCCAGCCAAGACGGAAAATATTGCCGAGTTGAACAGTCTGGGTACAACCATCAACTACAAGGACATCATGGCCTCGTTTGCCGACCCTATCATCATGCTGTTCATGGGCGGATTCATTCTGGCCATCGGTTCAGCCAAGATTGGTCTGGACGCTCAGTTGGCTCACGTGCTACTGAAGCCATTCGGCACCAACCCTAAATTTGTGTTATTGGGATTTCTGGTAGTGACAGGCGCTTTCTCCATGTTCATGAGCAACACCGCCACCGCCGCCATGATGCTGGCCATACTTACGCCGGTGCTCAACTCATTGCGCAAGCCTGACGGCACTTTCGACAAAGGCTGTATCGGTCTGGCTCTCGCCATTCCAGTCGGCGCCAACATCGGTGGCATCGGCACCCCTATCGGTACCCCTCCTAACGCCATCGCGCTGAAATATCTGAACGACCCCGACGGATTGAACCTCGGCATCGGATTCGGTGAGTGGATGATGATCATGACCCCTCTGGCCATCGCCATACTCTTCATCGCATGGCTGCTGATTATGAAACTGTTCCCATTCGGATGCGAGAAAATAGAATTGACCATCAATCACGAAGAATTTCAGAACAGCAACAAGGTAAAGAAATACATCATCTGCGGCACCTTCATCATCACCATCGCACTCTGGGCCACCGACCAACTTACGGGCATCAATGCCAATGTGGTGGCGCTGATACCATTCGCGGTATTTGCTGTGACCAAGGTCATCACCAAGGAGGATTTGAGCGAAATCAGCTGGGATGTACTCTGGCTGGTAGCGGGCGGATTTGCACTGGGTGTCGGTCTGGACAAGACAGGTCTGGCACAAGACCTTATCAGCGCCATTCCATTCGGGACTTGGTCTCCGGTTGTCGTGCTGACTGGTGCAGGCATATTGTGCTACCTGATGGCAACCTTCATGTCACACACAGCCACTTCAGCCCTGCTGATGCCAATCATGTTCTCAGTAGGCAAGGGTATGCTCACCCAGCTGGCCCCTTATGGAGGTGTCAGCACCCTGCTGATATGCGTAGCGTTGTCTTCATCTCTGGCAATGGCACTGCCAATCAGTACCCCTCCTAATGCCTTGGCTTACTCTAAAGGTATTGTCAAGCAGAAGCAGATGGCCGTTGTCGGCATCTGTATCGGTGTGGTCGGTCTGATTCTGACATACATTGCTACCGTCTGCATTGCAGGACCAATGAACATTTTCAATTAAAAACAACATCCCCAAACAGAAAGATAGCAGGTCTAAATCTGCTATCTTTTTTGTTATATAATAACAACAGAAGAAATGAAAAAACTTTTTTTGCCAGTTGCCGTACTGGCCTTTTACAGCATGAGTCTGAATGCTCAGACCACCGAGGCAAATTCGGAGGAGAACGAAGAGGTGTCGGCCGATACCAACGAATTCCGTCAGGACCCGCCAGCCGAGCCGCAAACCGTTGTCACCGAACAGCAGCCGACCATGACGCCCATGCAGCAACCAGTTGCCGCGCCTGTTGATGCCGACCCGGTGGTAAATACAGGCAAAGGGAAGGCACATGTGCAGCTATACGGATTTGTACGCAACTATTTTTACTATGATTCGCGCAAATGCGTGCAATCGTCAGCTGGTCTGTTCAACCAGATACCAATGGCCAAGAAAGACAATGGACACGGAGACGACCTGAACGAGCAGTCGAGTGCCCGCCTGCTGGCCATCACCACCCGTATCGGACTGAATCTGAACGGTCCCGTAGTATTGGGCGCCCAGACATCAGGCAAGATTGAAACGGACTTTAACGGATTCAGCAGCAGCACTACCATGCTGCGCATCCGCCACGCCTATGCCCAGATGGACTGGGCCAAATGGCGGGTACTATGTGGACAGACTTGGCATCCAATGTACGGCGAGGTATTTCCCGATGTGCTGGCCTTGTCGTCCGGCTCGCCTTTCCAGCCATTCAGCCGCGCGCCTCAGTTACGTGTTGATTACAAGGCAGGAAAGAATACAACATTGACTGCCGACGCTCTTTATCAGTTGCAATATACTTCGGTAGGCCCTAATGGCGCATCTGCTGAATATTCCACCAATGCAGTACTGCCAGAAATGTATTTAGGACTGGACTACAAACCCGAGCATTGGATTCTGGGTGTAGGTCTGGACATTTGCCGCATCAAACCACAACAAACGGCTACTGCAAAAGAAAACAATGAATCATATACAAAGAATGTGGATGAGTATGTTACTGGTTTCTCTCCAATAGCTTATATGCAGTACACTCAGGATTTGCTGACCATCAAGGCAAAAGCACTGTATGGACAGAATACAGCCCATCTGAACATGATGAGCGGATATGCCGCATCAAGCTACAACGATGACGGCACAGTATCAGACTACACTACCATCAACAACTTCACCACTTGGCTGGGTCTCAGCTACGGAAAGCGGAAGATGCTGAGCCTCTTCTTTGGTTACAGCAAGAATTTGGGAACAGGAGACGATGTTGCCAGTACATCCGAAGGTATATATGTACGTGGGTATGACAACATTGACCATATCTACCGCTTCTGTCCGACCTTCAGTTACAACGTAAAAGCTTTCAATTTGGGAATTGAGTACGAAGCTACGGGAGCAGCCTATGGTGATGTAGACAGCAAACTGAAAGTATCTAACACAGAGACAGTGGTTAACCACCGCATCTGTGCCATGGTCAAATACAACTTTTAATAATATTTAACTAAAATAACTCGTAAAAACGCGTGGCTGGGAAACCAACCACGCGTTTTTCTTGTCTAAAACACTCCTTTTTATGTACATTTATCGCTTATTTTAGAAAGTTGTGTTCAAAATTTATTTTAACTTTACCAATATGTTTCTTGCCTATTGCAGGAATGATGAAAAAGTTGAACAGAACCTAAAATCCTAAAAGCCGGCACTCAATAAACAGCTGAAGGACAAAGGAACATAACGCATACT
>CALMUD010000176.1 GCA_937872735.1 uncultured Bacteroidales bacterium | reverse complement strand
CGGTGGATGTGACCAGCACCACCAAACCATATTTCAATTGTGATTCCATCAAGCCAAATCCTATTTATCCTGTCGCAAAGAAGGGTGAATGTGAAGTGAAGTTTGCGGATATTACATTCAAAACTTATTATGCAGTCAATCCTTGTGATGCCTCAGAGGTTATCAAAGGTTCTTTGCATCTTGGCAATAGCCCTTACGGACCAATAGTTCCAGATACTCAGTCTCTGAAGTCGGGTATGGCCGATACCCTTTATTGGGTATTCCAGAAGAAAGATGGCAACTATGTCACTTGTCCTCAGTACATTGTACCGAGCCACAGTAACCCGGTTGACTTTGATTGCAGCAAGTTGCCAAATCCAATTACAGTAACAGCTCTCAGAGGAGAGTGTTACATCCCGTCATCGGGAGTTCCGTTGACTGTACCTCAGACTGTCGATAAGTGTGCGTCACTCAATGGCGAGGCTGACTCCTTTGTTATTGCAGTAGGTTCTCGTGCCGATGGTCTGAAACTCACTGACAATTATTCAACAGGCAATACGGTTGTAAACTGGACCTTTGTCAGCAAGTACAATATTAAAGATACGCTGGTTTGTCATCAGACCGTCTTTGTGAAGGGCAACAAGGAATTCGACTTTGTCTGTGACACGGTTGCTCCTGTCATGGCTGATACCATCCACGATTGCGGCACCAGTGTCAAGTTGGCGCTGAAAGCTCCTAAGGTAGCTGATCCATGTGTGGTCGATACTGTGATTACGGGTGTGGCTACAGACCGTGTATATATGGGTCGTGACTCAGCTGGCAAGGCAGACAGCAAGAATTTGAAAGCTCCTTTCTCATTGGGTCAGACCAATGTTACTTGGACCTTTACGGATGCCACTGGCAATATACAGAAGACCTGTATACAGGAATTCCACGTATATACCGACAAGAAGATGGAGACTCCGTGTGATACGGCAGACCTCCCTAAGATTTCAGTCAAATTGGATTCTGGCGAGTGTGCCATCATAGCTGATAGTGTAATGAAGACACTGAAAGTGCCTTATGCATTGGCACCTTGTACGGGTGATACCATCATCGGTCATTTGCAGACTCCTCTGTCCAGTCTGGTTCAGAGTGGTGTTCATCATCTGATTTGGGTATTTGATGGAGATGCCTCTTATATGGCCAATCCAAAGCAGATATGTGCGCAGGATTTGCAAGTCGGTCTTGACAGTTCAAACGCATTCACTTGTGAATCATTCCCTGATATTGACAAAATATTGGCGGAAGACAACTGTCAGATTGATTTCAAAGAATTGCATCTGAATGTTCCAAAGGTAATTGACAACTGTCCTAATGGCAAGCCAGGTACTCCTACCGAGATTGTTCCTGTGATTTATCGCTCGAGCGAGCCAGGCAAGACCTACTCGGCAGCCGACACCAGCAGTTTCGTATTCAAGGTCGGTGTGGTTGATACTATCAGTTGGAGATATGCCATCTATGGCACCGATACGGTATGTAAACAGATAGTAAGGGTTCGTGATTCAGTTGGCCCATTGTTTGATTGTAGCATGCTTAAGCCAATTACAGCAGTTGCTAAGGGTAATTGTCAGATTGGCAAGGGCGCTGTTCTGTCGGAGTTCAATCCATGGCCAACCGCTGCTATCAATTGTGTGCGCACCTCTACAGTAAGAGGTGTACCGACTCTCGATTCGATGAAGGGTCCTGACGGAACTACCAAGTACATGAATAATGTTTCACTGCCAGACTCGTTCATGGTAGGTTACACCTATTCTATCCGTTGGACCTTTGTTGATACCGCCACTTCAATCAAGTCAACCATCTGTCACCAGCCAGTAAGCATAGTGACAGACCTTGCCCCTGATTTTGATTGTGACAGTCTGTCGAAGGATACCATTAAGGTAATCACCACAGGTTGTGATACCGTGCTTGATTTGACGTTGGTTGCGCCAAAGGCGCTTGACCATTGTACCGCAACAGAGATAGTGGGTGTGCCTACCCGTGTGGATGGTCAGCCGATTACGGCTCCATTCTATACTGGATATACCACTATCCGCTGGACCTTTACCAGTCCGTACAGCACTACACCAAGTGTTTGTCATCAGACGGTTTGGGTACGTACCTCTAAAGAAATTGATGCCCATTGCGGCACTACCGAATATCCTGATATCGAGGTTGATGCCCAGTCAGGATGTACGGTTCCATCGACCGATATTCTTGCGAAGCTGAATGTCAAACACTCGTTTGAGGTTCCTTGCAATAATGCCAAGAAGGTAGATGGAGTTGCCAGCCGTAGTGATGGCAAGGCCCTGGCTGACGATTATCCAGTTGGTCAGACGATAATAACTTGGACTTTCACAGGACCATCAGAATATCTGGCTAATCCTGTAAGCAAGTGTGAGCAGACCGTATTTGTGGGAGACAAGAACAAGCCATTGGTTGACTGTCCTACCGTGTTCCCTGATACCGTACTCTATCTTGACAAGGATAATTGCAGTGCCGATTCTGCACTCGTTCCTGTCCATTTGGATTCACTTCCGTTCAATGCTTGCACCAATGAGCGTGCAGAGATCGGAAGAGCGTCGTG
>CALMUD010000175.1 GCA_937872735.1 uncultured Bacteroidales bacterium | reverse complement strand
TCGCTTGCCCGGGCCTTCCAGGTTTTTACTTCCCGAAAGCGTTTGCAAAGATAGGGCGTTTATCCTTTCCTGCCAAATCTTTTCACGATTATTTTTAAAGTTTTTTTCACCTGCTTATATCCATATAGAACAAAAATGCTGATACAAAGAACAATAAGAGAAACTTATTCACGGAATAAACTTGACCACCTCAATAGAACCACGCCTTGAGGAACCATCTTTCAACCGCAAATAATAATAATAGACACCAGGAACGGTCATTTCACCGATAACCGAATTATGTCCATTCCAGCCATCATCACCTTCAAAAATCTTCTGACCGAATTGGTCGAAAATCATCACAGGGTACCCTTTCATAAAAATGTCATTCAGTCCATCGTGTCGATACGGTGTTATGGCGGTAGGAATAACGAGGGACTGGCTATCCACATTGTATAATTCTGAAGGGATAGCCGGACATACACCGTCACCAGCCACCACATAATAGGATGCCGAAGTATCGGGTAGAAACAAAAGGATACAGCCATTTTCCGAAGAATCCACAAGCAAGCGTTCATCATCCAAATCAGTCATATCGGCAACCCGATGCAATCGCCCCTTTTCATCAAAACGATTACCCGAATTTCCGTCAAAAATGCCAGACACCCGATACCACTCCACCACTGACGGCTGAATATCAGGCATCAGACACAATTTCAGCTGACCGACATTCTCATCTGCCATCAATCGCACCTCTGAAGGGGAAAAGGGGACATGATATTCTATCATCAAGGATTGGTTCATATATAACGAGTCGATGCGCCAACAAGCCAAACGATGCGGATTCCCTGCCAAACGCAAACTATCGGCCCCCGAAAGAGCCGTCTCATCACATACGGTATAGGGGCTATTGACAGAAGTGGAAACCCCGCACCCATTCCGGGCATAATACACAATAGGAACAGAATCGGCAGGGCTCAGAGTGCCAAGCAGCGACAAATCAGCATGACGCCACCCTTCTTCAATAATTTCGGATTCCATATCATCCACACAAACATCTATCTGCGACAAACGATGAGAAATGGCAAGTGTATCGACCCCACAGACGGACATACGGAAGGTATCTTCTCCTAAAGAATCAGGAGCCAACACGATGCGAGGCCGCTCCATCAATTTCAAATTGATGGCCGATGTATCGGTACAACGAGTCGTGGTATCGCAAGCCACAAAAACATAACGCCCCGACTGGCAAGCATGGTTTAATGTAGTGAGAGAATTACGCAGACGAATATCGGGCTGCCCTTTCGCATCTTGGAAAAGATGTCCATAGGTATAGGGAGAATTGCTATATATTAATGTATTGGCAGAAACGGAGTCATGATAACAATCATAAACAAAAGTGCTGGCGACCACCATCCACTGTCCGTCATAGTTGCGTAAAAAGGAGGAGCCAACCGCCTCTCGCAAGCGAGTGGAAACAAGAGATACGGGGGACGACTTGTCCACACAGAGTGTATCACTCTTGGCTATGATTGTCACCACCTGCTTGCGCGATGGCAAGAGAACCGGGCAAACCATGGAATCGCGAATCCCGCACCTGTTTTCAGCATAAAAGGTAACCGCACACGACTGGCGCAAAGTATCACCTGCCAAAGGAGTCTGCCACACCCGCAATTTAGAAGAATCGGAAATATGCGCTGAGATGTAGCGGGACAAATCGGGTACCAAATATTGGCAATGACCGATAGGGACTGGCTCTATGGGAACAGCAGACATTGACAAAAGAGGAACGGCAGTATCACGGACCTGGCATACGCAAGTACGAGGCACCGATACGTTTCCATAGGCATCTGTTGCCCGAAACACACGAATCAAATCATAAGAATGATGGCTACAATCATCAGGGTCGGCACTCTGCGTCGAACTGTCCGTATAAGAGATACGTACGGCGGAGCAATTATCCATTGCACCATATACAGGCAAGACGGGCGATGTTGAGGAGGTGACAAACACCGTATCGACGCACGATGGGCACCATACGGGAGGAATAGTATCTTTTACATTTACATCTGATTTACAAGTCTTTATATTTTTATTAAAATCAGTAAATGTCAAACTCAAAGAGGTTTTTCCAACGGGAAGGTCCAAATTTCCTTCACAATGCCAAATCCCCGCTATTGTTCGGCAATTATCTTTAGCAAAAGAAATGGGCAACTGTAAACTGTCAAAGGCAATTGTACAATTTTCTGGACCCAAATATCGGACAAATCCGGTCAAAGCAGAGCAATCAAAATCAGGAATATGCCTGTCTACCACATTCACTATCTGAGGACACAGAGCAGTCTGCCCCTTTTCACTCACAAAATGCCAATAAATAACGGTGGTGTCCATTGGAAAATATAGAGGTGGCTCTGTCAGGAAACCAACAATAGATTTTCCATCCACCGCTATTTTAGGAACAGACAAATGGACCTGCTGCGCCGAAAGCTGACATACCGAATCAGAAAGATTTACCACCATAGGGAACAAAGTGGGACAGCGAAGAGAATCAGAAAAAGTATCAACGATTGCAATAAATTGGTTACAAACAGACTGATTTCCAGCAGAATCCACAAAATGCCATACTACTTGAGAGGCTCCCACCTTATAGGAATCCGTATCCTTAACAACCCCATTTACCAATTGTCCACAATTATCCAAAGCAATGGGTGTTATCATTTTCAAGCTGTCGAAAGGCACTTTATTTGAAGATTGCTCATAAAAAATACATTTTTTCAATGTATCACAATCAATAACGGGAGCAAATTCATCTTTTACGGTCACCGTCTGAGGGCAAGTCGTGGTATTGCCTGACGCATCCG
>CALMUD010000174.1 GCA_937872735.1 uncultured Bacteroidales bacterium | reverse complement strand
ACCTCAAGCATTGTAATTTTGCGGTGCCGAATGTCACTTCATTCCTGCCATCGGGTGCGCTCACCGACAACTGTACTGATGGTGCCGCACTCAAGGTATGGCAGAAGCCAGCTCTGGGAGACACCATTACCAGTGATATGCTGACACCAGACTCCGTCAACTTTATGGGAGAAACGGTATCACGTTCACTCAAGGTTTACATTTATGTGCAGGATGTCTGCGGCAATGTGGATTCCGTTGTGAAGAAAGTGTATGTACCCGATCGCCAGTCTGTGGTACAAATTCTTGCCAACAACCAGTCAGTCTGTGGACATGATGGCGATGCCAACATAACGTTGGTATCCACCCGAATCCGTCAGGCCATTGGTCATATATTTGTACTGGAGGATAATGAATGGATTACGGTGCAGAGTACCTTCTTCTTTGACTGCTACCACGATGCCGTTTCACCGGAGAACCTGATTTACAGTAACAACCCAGTCACCTATCGAGGACGGTTCGTGGATGCCAACGACAATGAGAATGCGGCCAACCGTTACAACCTCACCAAGCTGACACGCCGTTCGCAATCGGGCAAATATTACTTTGTGGCCATGGATACCATTACCTATTGTTCTGATACCCTGGGTATAGACCTGAATGTGATGGAGCAGCCGCGTATTGCACTCGACAGTGCATTGTTGCGCATCTGTGAGCAGGATTCCATACCATTGAACAATATGGAAATAGAGCACAATATTTGTGTGAATGAGATGGGCTCACCAGTTACCAATGAGGGCTGGATGCTCAATGGCAAAACTTATGTACACAATCAGCCTGTCAACTATGATCCTCAGGTGGAGCCGATGGTGTATTATGTGTCCAACGAGTGTGGTACCACATTCAGCGACAGCAGTTTGTATGTATCGTGCAGTGGCGATCCAAGCAGCACGCAGGATAGTCTGGCGATAGCAGGCAGTGAGAAGAACCTGCAACTGTGGCGCAATGACGAGTGGGTGACCGACGACCACCTGAATGTGGAGATACACGCCCGTTACAATCCAGCCAACCTGTTGCTTACCACCTATCCTCAGGATAAGGCTCGTGTATATATGGATGACGACGCACAGTTGACCCTGCATACCAATTACCATCCTTTGTACTATTACTGGTATAAAGTGAGAGGCGAATATGATGCCACCGACCCGGCTTCCTTGTTGTCGGACGGTACTGTGGACCCTGATTACAGGTCAGCAGGTGATGAGGATGATGAGTTGCTGGCCACCACCGATTCGGCCACCCATGAGCCTTACCGTATGACGCTCTCCGCTCTGGAGGATTCTGCCTCCTACTATGTACTGATTTCGGACAGCGTCTGTCCTTCGGTTACCAGCAATCTGGTCAGCATCGATGTGATGAAACAGATACCAACGGCCATCACCCCATACACCCGCGACGGTATCAACGATGTATTCATGAAGGGCCATCATGTCATCATATTCAACCGCTACGGACAGCAAGTGTTCGAGGGTTCGGACGGATGGGATGGAACGTATAGAGGAGTGTTGGCCGACCCTGGTGTGTACTATTACGACCTGAATATGAAGAAGACCTCGCTGAAGGGTAGTATTGAGGTAGTGAAGTTCGATAGATAAAAATCATAAATTCTAAAAATCAGGAGGCTGTTCCTTTGTGGAACAGCCTCTTTTTTGTTCTGTCCGCAAGTTTTTTGCAATGAGAATAGAAGCGGAACAACTTTATTTAACTTTTATTTATTTGGATAATAAAAAAATGTATTTAACTTTACGCTGGATGAATATGTCATGAAAAAGAAAAATCCATGACATTTGAGATGTTTGAATATTTCTAAACCAGTATCCTTTTCTGTCAGTAAGTGTTTAGAGGAAAGGGTCCGTTTATAAAAATAGTGTTTTATGCAACTCTTGATTAACGCATTGAGGAGGTCACTCCTATTGTTGATGTTATGTTTTGCTGTTTCCGTTTCGGCGCAGCTCTCCTTGAAATCAGACACCGGTAAGGTTTGTGCCGGGTCAGCGTTTCTGTTGACCTCGTCAGGTGGCAATGGACAGATACTGAGGTACGAAAAATCGTATGACGGTTCAAAATGGATGCTGCTGAAAAAGACAGCCGAAGTTATGGCGGCCGATAATATGTCGGAAACCTATTCAACGGTTTACTACAGAGTGACCAGTGAAGACGGCAGCATACAGTCGCCAGCCATTGCGATATCGCAGCTGACCGACAATAGCTGTTCAAAAAGTTGTCATCAGACCTCAACTGGAGATTTCTTCCAAGGTACTGATTTTAACCCATTATCGGGAACGGGCACCAAAGCAACCACCATTCCCGACAGTGTGGTCAGCTATTTTGATGATTACAGCATTTATTTCAGTTCTGGCGATGTGACAGAATATCACATCACTTCCGATCTTAGCAATTTTCTCCCAAGTGGAGAAAAACCTTATAAAGATTCAATCAACTCCAATTATTATATGGCCGTTGATCAGAAAAACTTGAACGGAAGAATAGCTAAATTGACTTTTGGACAGAAAGATCAGAATGGAAATTTCGTATTTCCCAATCCATTTAATGGTAAGACCTATCGATACACCATGCGGTTTTATATTTCGCCAGGTCAAACTTGTACCAAACAGACAGTATGGAATGGGACAAAATCGGTAGATACGACCATCTGTAGTTGTGATTGCGACAATAACCGTTGGTCTCAGACTCAGATTATAGCGTCAACCGGACATGGAACGGTATCAACTGACTCCATCGAGGCTTTCTTTTACGATGATGCCGCAGATACACTGATAGGGTCTACCATCAATGGAATGGAGGGTGGTCGTGCCCGATTCTATATTCACAATGTGGTGTCAGATATGACAAAGTATTGTGGTAAACTGATAAGGGTGGAAGTTGCATTTTATGGTACCTTCCCGAATGTTCAAAATTATGATAAATATGAGTTCGCCCTTGAGTTTGGTCAGTTTGAGTGTTCATCGGCCAAAATCGCCATCGATTATATTTCGGCGGAAGTGGCGTCGGTGTGCATGACGCACGGGGCTGTCTGTATTGGTGAGCCAACCACGGTGCGTGCCGCCGGTTTTGCCCGCAATGCAAAATATCTATGGGAAGTCTACAACGATGCTTCCGCTGCGTGGGAGACGCTCAACATAAATGGAGTGGACCAGCTCGGAACCCAGTTCGAGACAATCACCATCACCCCCAAGACCGTGGGGAAAGTGCAATACAGAGTAAGAAACATGAGAGATACGGTGTCCGCGCCATTGACCTTTACTGTGGTAGCCAAGGATTGTAAACCGGCACCTATCGATTCTGTAGTGGGCGAGGCCTATACTTGTGCTCCAAATTCCACCCGATTCAAGGTGGTGCCTATAGAAGAAGGTACCGAAGTGGAGTATCATTGGAACTTGTATAATCCGAAAGGAGAAGAAATAACAGACCCGAAGGTGATAAAGGTAGATTCCGTCAATCGTGGAATTTATGCCACCGTGACCATCCCAGTCGATTTGGTGACGTATCCCGAAGGCGATTATCTGCTGAGAGTGTATATGACCAACGAAGGATTGACCGTCAACAAGGCGGTTACCGACACTTTGCATGTGCATCTGGCCCCCAAAGCCAAATTTCTGCTGGAAGGCAAAGAGTTCGTCCAAGGTGATTCGGTCTGCCCGTCAGACCGTCATTTATTGCTCACCGCCACCGACCAGACCGAACACACCTCCACACCTGAATACATTTATCGCTGGACCAATGCCTCCAATAGCTATAACGGCAAGAAAGTCAGCATAAAAGGAGACTCCATGATTGTTGATTTCGGAGCCCAAAAAGCGGCGGCTTGTTCCAATTCGCTCGATTCATTGCGGTTGGGGCTGTATATGAAACTAAAGGAAGACACTACCTGCTACGATTCTTCTTTCCATAACTATAAAGTACAAAAGGAAATTCCTGCCAGTATTGATTGTGACGCACTGGGCGATACGATGGAGGTGGTGTTGCAACCTACCGACAATTCGGCCAAGATAACCCTACCGATACCAACAGTCATTGGTACCTGCGACCGAAACCCTACCATATATATTAATGTGTCGGGTCACTCATTGAGCGGGGTGGATACCTCGTTTGCAATAGTGGCCTCTCTTGACAGTCTGAAAGCGGGATTGGTGAATAGAACCTTTGTGTGGTATGCTACAGCTGGCAAAAAAGGGTCTGCTTACAATGCAGGACTCACCGCCCACTACAAGGCTGTGGATGGTTGTGGCAAGTCGGACAAGGAGTGTGACTTGGCTATAGTCATACGCGACACTGCCGGGCCAGACATCGATTGCTCGTCCATTCTCAGTCATACCGTCCATTTGGCCAATCAGGCAGGATGCGTGGCGGTGCCAGGCTATGATGTTACCGAGTTGCCTGTGTTGACGGTTCCTGTGCTGGAGGACGCCTATCATCCAGGAACAATGATAACGGGAACCTTTGTCCGTTCCGATGGAGCCACCGCACTCAATGCTCCGTTCGCTAAAGGGGTCACTCTCATCACATGGAGCTTTGCCGACAATGCCGGCAATGTGAGCACCTGCTTGCAGCATATCACGGTATATGACAATAAAGTGCCAGAGACAAACTGTCCTGACCAGACGAAATTTGACGATATAGCAGCCAATCAGGATGTATGCTATGCCTCGCTTGACAGCATTGTGGCGCAGCTGACCCGACAACTTTCAGGGAAAGTGCCTACCGCGGTAGATGCCTGTACCAATGCCACCCAGCAGCTGACCCCTGTATTCTATTATCGGATATTGGGCGGTGGAACCATCTGGACCAAAGCCGACAAAACTTCGCAGCTGGCAGTGGGTAGCACCTATGAATTTCAATGGCGATTCTATAAACTGAATCCATCAGGTTCAGCTTATGTTTCCGATACCACTTTTGGCAACTGCACCGACACCATCACTATCAGTGACGACCAAAAACCCGTATTCGACTGTGACCACTGGGCAAAGAAAGTGCTGGAACTGACTGCCGACCCAGGCAAATGTGATCTCAATAATGCGAGTGCCCTTGCCGCTATCAATCCTGCACCAGTGGCCAAGGACAACTGTGGAGAGATAACCGGAACCCCAAAACGTATGGACGGAGCTGCCATGACCGACCCTTTCCCAGTGGGCAAGACGATAATCCGTTGGTACTTTATCGACTCCAATCCTGCCAATACCGACTCTTGCGACCAAACCCTGCACGTCCGTACCGATTTGCATCTTATTACCAGTTGTCCTGATACCATCACCAAGGTGGATGCAGCCGAAGGGTTGTGCAGCGTATCAGTCAATCTGGTGCAGCAGTATGCCGAGCATCCTTGTCTGACTGCTGCAAATGGTGCGCCTCTTAAAATAAAAGGAACGGCCTATGTGGGGTCTACCAAGATAACAGAAGATGCCGAAGGAAAACTGACCCACTCCTTCCGTGTGGGACAGACCAAAATAAACTGGGTGTTTGTAGATACTACCAGCACTCTGATAAAATCGACTGATACCTGCACCCAAACCTTGCAAGTGGGCAACGTCAACAAGATGCGGACCGATTGTCCCGACAACATCCGTTACACCATAAAGAAAGGGTGCAGCATCGATGCCTCCGATTTGAAATTCAACGACCCTCCTGTGGTGGATTTCTGTTCGGGCGAGACCATCATACCTATCATCTATCTGATATCCAATCCAGCAGTCAAGGTACACGATGCCAACCAGCTGGGTCTGTTGAGCGTGGGCAAGGATACCATAGTGAGAATATATACCTATAAAGCCGAAGGTACATTGTCCGCAGAATCAGACACCTGCTTGCAGGAAGTGTGGCTGCGTGATACCAACAACATCATGGTCAACTGCCTTCCAGCCGATTCCGTTACGGTACTCAAGGCCCTGCCAGGCACCTGCAATCTTCCGATGGACTCCGTGTTGGCCCGTCTGCATACGCCACAGGCCATCGACTCCTGCATCAATCATCCAATTATCGGAGTGCCATCGGTGGTAGGTCATTCCTCCATGCCAGCCCAGCTGGCTGTGGGAGATACCCTCGTCATCAGATGGACCTTCCACGACCCGATAGCTAATTCTGACTCCGCATTCTGCTATGAGAAGGTGACCGCCATAGGTGACCAGAGCCCGCTGCATACCGCTTGCGAAGTATTACAAAATACGTTGATAAAAGTGATTGTTGGCAACGACATCTGCCAAAAGACATTGGCTGCCAGCGATCTGCCGATACCAAACGATACAGACATCTGTACTCGGAAAGTGTTCCCAGCCGAAGGCTATCTGTTGCGTACAGGTCAACCTATAGTGGGCAGTCTTCTCGAAATAGGTCGGAAAGATACCGTGATGTGGATATTCACTACACCTTATACCACCGCTATCGATACCTGCTATCAGCCAATAGCCCTGTTGCACCAGCAACCCGACTTTGACTGCTCCTCTTTAAAGGACCTTCAGGTGCCAGTGGCCGATGGTTCCAACTGTACCATTGATGATGTGGCTCTGCTGAAAGCCTTGGACGCTCTCACTCCATATCCGTCGGTTACCGAGAAATGCACGCAAAAAGAGGTCAAGGGTGTTTATAGTTTTGCAGGAGGGGTGACACCGGCCTCTCTCAAAGTGGGACAGAAAGTGACTGTGACATGGACCTTCATGGATTCGTCGCTTTATAGCGAAGCCATAATCTGTCAGCAGACCCTTTCGGTGATTGACACCACCCAGCCAGACTTGCAGTGTGCTGCAGCTGTGGTCAAAGTGGATTTGAGTACGGGCAAGCAAGCCTCCTATGCACAAGTGCAGGCTGCCGGACTGGTAGCTCCAGTGGTGCTGGCCGAATGTAGCAGCTATACGGTGGAATCAGTCCGTTCTGACGGCAAACAGTTGACCGATGATTATCCAGCCGATACCGTGGAGGTGACCTGGACTGTTACTGACTCCTTTGGCAATGCGTCAGTCTGTCGGCAAAAGGTGATTGTGACCGACCAAATGGACATGGATTGTCCGAAGATAGACAATACCTCCTTTGCCTGTTCCACAGCCATTCCAGCCCCTTATACCACCTATGCCGAGTTTAAGGCAGCAGGCGGTACCGTGAGTGACGAACGGAAAATACTGACAGAGACCTTCAAGGTGATAGACGATACCACAGGAGACAATTGCGCCGGCATGACTGTGAAACGCCGCTATACCATACAGACCACCACCGGTAAAACGGCCGTTTGCGCCAATCCACAGGTATTTACCGCCAAAGACGATGTGCCACCAGTATGGGCCGCAGGCGTGAGCGATTCCACCCTTCAGTTCTCCTGCTCAGATGTTCTCCCTGATTTTCCCGACCTGCCTGCTACCGACAACTGCAGCCAGACAGTAACCCTGCACAAGCAAGTGACCAGCAGCCAAGGAACCGACCCTGATGCCTGCGACTATTACTCCTATGATATTGTCTGCCGCTATACGGCTGAAGATGCCTGTGGCAATCAGTCGACAGTGGTAACCTATACCTATCAAGTGCGTGACGACCAGAAGCCGCAAATCAATGTGTCGAAACTCTGGAGCGACTCGCTGATAGTGGCCACTTACCTCAAGAATTGCAGTTTTGCCGTTCCTGACGTTTCCTCCTTCTTGCCGAAAGGGGCCATTACCGACAACTGTACTGACATCAGTGCTTTGCAGATATGGCAGACTCCCGCTGTGGGAGACACCATCAGAGAGAACATGCTGACTCCCGACACCTCCACCTTCATGGGGATGAAACTGACACGGGCCCTCTATGTATATATATATGTAAAAGACCGATGCGGCAATGTGGACAGTATGCTCAAAAAAGTGTATGTGCCCGACCGCAAGGCTGTGGTTCACCTCATAGCATCCGACATCTCCATCTGTGCGCAGGAGAACAATCCTAATTTCACACTGGCGTCCACGCTGGTCCGTCAGTCCATTGGCCAGATGTTGTATTACGAGGATGGTGAATGGATCAACATCTCCAGCACCTTCTTCTTCGACTATTATAGAGGCAGCATATCGCCCGATAATGTAGTCTATAGCAACAATCCGTTCACCTATCGTAGCCGATTTGTTGACAGTCAGGGCAATGAAAGTACAGCTAACCGTTACAACCTGACCAAGTTGACCCGCCAGTCACAATCGGGACAATACTACTTTGTGGCCATGGATACTGTGACCCACTGTACCGATACTGCTGGCATATACATTGAACTGAAAGAGCGTCCGAGGGTGGCGGTAGACAGTTCCCTGCTGAAAGTCTGTGAAAACGATTCCATTCCGTTGGGGCATCTTTCGTCCGACGTCTGTGTGCGTGACATGGGGGCGGCTATCACTGCCGAAGGGTGGATGCTGGATGACACTCCGTATAAAGTCCGTACCCTGGTCTCCTATTCAGCAAACAATCGTCATTTGCTCTACTATGCCACTAACGAATGTGGCACTACCCGCAGCGACAGCAGTCTGTATGTGAGTTGTGGCAATCCGCCAGCCACCACTGCCGACAGTCTGGCCGAGGCAGGCAGTGAGGCCCGTCTGGACCTCTGGCGGAAGGACGAATTGGTTATCAATACCTCCAAAGCAGTGGAAATGCATCAGCGTTACAACCCGTCAGACCTTATCCTGACTACTTACCCACAGGACAAGGCCCGTGCATGGGTGGGCGACGATGTGCAACTGACACTGCATACGGCCCTTCATCCTGTCAACTATTATTGGTACAAGCTGAATGGATTGCTGGACGGTCGTCACCCTGGCAGCTATCAGCTGGACGGGACTGTGAAACCGTCAGAAAAGACAGCTGGTGATGCTGATGATGAACTGCTTGCCGTTACCGATTCGGCGGAAGAAGGGGCTAATCAGTATCAGTTGATGGCTGTCCGAGATTCTGCTACCTATTATGTGCTTGTCAGCGACAGCGTCTGTCCGGCAGTAGCCAGCAATTTGGTCAGTGTAGATGTTTTGGACCGTCTGCCGACTGCCATCACTCCTTACACTCGCGACGGGCTGAACGACGAATTTATGAAGGGGCATCCTGTGGTGATATTCAACCGTTATGGCCAGGAAATTTTTGAAGGCAACAACGGTTGGAACGGTTATTCCAGAGGAACTTTGGTCGATCCGGGCGTTTACTTCTACGAAGTGCAGATGAATGGGGGCATCAGCCTGAAAGGTTCTATAGAAGTGGTGAAAATAGAGTAGTATCACCTCAAAATATAGTAAAAAAGGTTAGGAATGCGCAACAGCGTAGTCCTAACCTTTTTTGTAATTATTTTTAGTGGTAACGGGTTGATAGGTAGATACTTGACAAAAACGTTTGTAAAATGTAACCAATATTTTGAAAAAATTGCTATATTTGCCGAAATAACGTAGTTTGCTTACGCATATTGTAAACCGTATGATACTTTCGCGAAATTTCTTGTTGAATATCTGTCGCGTATAGGGTTTGTATATGGTAGGTAATAGATATAGTAAAAAATAAAATTAGATATAATATGATCAAAATGGGTAAGTTAAAACGTGCATTCGTTTTGTTACTATTTACTACATTTTCGGTAGTGACGGCATCCGCCTTGTCATTGTCGGTAGACGAAACAACTGTTTGTCCAGGTTCTGCCTTGTTGCTGACAGCAACGGGTGGAACTTCCAATGGCGTGTTGACTTATTACAAGTCTGATGATAACAAAACGTGGACACCTTTGAAGCAGACACGTGACGTCAAATGTGCGGATGATATGGATGATGAAGCGAATGTCTACTATTATGTAGTGGATGAAACGTTAAACGTACAGTCTAATGTGGTGGTGGTAAAAAGAAGTACTAGTGCTACGTGTGGTAAAACCTGTCATATTTCATCTACGGGGGAATATTATTCAGGCACAGACTTCGACCCTGTTGACCCTGCCAATGCGTCTTCAGCAAAGATCCCATCAGATGTCATTAATTATTTTTCAGAAAACAATGTTTCTAACTTTACTTCAGGAGGAGTTACAAATTATACTATAACAAATGATTTATCTCATTTCTTTAGTTCTACCAATTCTTCCATAGTCCCAGCTCTTGATTCTACAAATAAACATACCAATTATTATTATGCAATAAATACGGCTCCAAATACGACTGTAACCACGTTGAGTTTCCCTGCTCCACAGTCTTATGCAGGAAAAACATATCGTTTTACAATGCGTTTTTATATTTATCCAGGAGATGCTCCTTGTCAATGTGATGCGAATCGATGGGGACAAACTAAATTTATTGCACGTACGGGGCATGGTTCCCAAACTTTGGATACGTTGGAAGCTTTTGTCTATGATGATGCTACTGGCGAACTTCTAAATCAATTGGTGGTTGGTGGTAGTGGTGATACAAGAATTTTTGTAAAAGATTTAATACCTAATCTAGGTACGGTATGTGGTAAGTTGTATCGTGTAGAGATGACCTTTTTTGGTCAATATCCAAGTTTTATCAATGCAGGTCAAGGTTCATTTACTTTCACTCCGTTTTTTGAACAATTTGAATGTCAAAATGCACGAGTAGCTATTGATTATATTTCGGCTGATGTTGCATCTGTTTGTATGACATCCGGTACGGTCTGTGTTGGAACTTCAACAACTATCAATGCTGCAGGTTTTTCTCGTAGTGCCGTTTATAATTGGCAATATTATGATGAAGCCTTAAAAACATGGGAACCTGTTGTTATTGGTGGTATAAAGATGTATGGATCTGGATATAGTAGAATCACTTTGACGCCAACTGTTGTAGGAAAGGTGAAGTATCGTGTATTGGATGCTTCCAATCCAAAGGATTCAGGTGTTGAATTTTCTGTTACAGCCAAGGATTGTAATCCTACGCCAATTGATACCATTATAGGTGATACCATATTGTGTGTACCGAATGCTCCAGGTGACACCATGACAGTAATGC
>CALMUD010000173.1 GCA_937872735.1 uncultured Bacteroidales bacterium | reverse complement strand
GAGCGGTGACTGGAGTTCAGACGTGTGCTCTTCCGATCCTTTTCCATATACGGTCGTCAATTTTTGGGTAAAATATACATTGAATGGTATATTTTGTCCTGGTTTATAAGCCAACAAATCAACATTTCGGGCGGCATACACCTCATTAAGCAAATCATAAGCACAAGCGTGACGGGTCACCACCGATTGTTCTCCTTTAGGATGGCTATCCGACCACTGGGCATATCTCACTTTGTCTGTCCAGAAAGTAATTTTTTCCCGTTTCCAATGTTTATCCTCATAGGTGTTGGAGGCATATGACACCGCCTGCATGGTATGACGATTCATATAGGCGTCAATTTTTGTATTGAGATCATATACCCACCTCCATTTTGGCATGGAATAGGCTTGAACCGAGAAATGATAGAAATTACCCGTTTGCTCTGCTCTGAAAACAGCCTCTCCTCCCTTTACCCAGATGGCCTTCCAATTAAAATAGGCAGCATATTTCAATGTTTCACCTGAAGCGGAAAAGGCAGAATTGGAAGAAATGCACTGCGCCGAAATGGAACAGACCTGAAACACCAGCAGAAAGGCGATTAGATGTATTTTTAAAAAAAAATTCATTGATGCTTTTGTATATTTGAAATCTTCAAGCCTTGCTCTCCGACGGGTTGCGCCAATCAAGAAAAGTCTTGCGACCATGCAAGTAATAGTCCAAAATAAGACTATCGGGATAGATTTCAGCAATGACGTCATCCTTGCGTAGGCGCATATTTTCAGCACGTTTCTGCTCATAACCTTGCGTCCTCAATTTATGGTAAGCCCGTCTTGCCTTATACACCGCGGCAAAATTGGGCCAATCCAATTTGGCTAAAAAGGAGAACGCTGCCAAATAGTCCAGAAAGAAACGGACCAGCATCACTTTACGCAAATGGGGTTCATTCTTGTAAATCATCAGCAGATTATTGCGAAAATTAAGGAATGTCTTACGAGGATTATTCATATTGAGTGTTCCACCACCCACATGATAAATCACACTTTGTGGTACACACACCAGACGAAACCCTCTCGAACGCAACCTCCAACAGAAATCAATTTCTTCCATGTGGGCAAAAAATCCGGCATCCAATCCTCCGTTTTCCAAATAGACATCACGCCTTACCAGCAAAGCCGCACCCGTTGCCCATAGCACATCGGTTACCGAGTCATACTGTCCGTTATCTACCTCAACCTCGCCCAATATGCGTCCCCTGCAAAAAGGATATCCCCATTTATCCATAAAACCGCCACATGCACCAGCGTGCTCAAAATATTCGCGACGATGGAAGGCTCGTATTTTAGGTTGACAGGCAGCCACCTCTGGATGACTATCCATATAATCGACAAGTGTTTCCACCCACCCTGGAGTGGTTTCCACATCCGAATTCAATAAAATCACGTAAACAGAATCCAAAGCCTCCATCACCTTGTTATAGCCTTCCGCAAAACCATAATTCTGTTCAAAAACAAGTTGATGGACCGATGGATAATTTTTCGACAAGAAGTCGAGGGAGTCATCCGTAGAGCCATTATCAGCAACTACCAATTCAACATCCTTTCCTGCACAGTCACGAGAAACCGAAGGCATGAATTGTTCCAGCATCTTGCGACCATTCCAATTGAGGATAACTACAGAGACTTTCATTAACACCTTATTTTATACTACCTTTTTATTCTTTTTTTCTGCCTCTTCCCGTTCTATCTCCTCGTGGTTATACTTCCATCTGCGATGAGTCCAAAACCATATCGGAGGGTTTTGGCAAATGGAGTTTTCAAGCAACTGGGCATAACGCTTGGTTACGAAACCATCCTCCTCGGCAGAAGCATCGCCTGTAATATCCACAAACTTACAGACATAATGGCCACGTCCTTCACGACGGAAATCCAGATAAACCACTGCCGCTTTAAACATTTTGGCAAGCCGTTCAGGTCCTTGCAAAAATGCAGTGTCGTGGTGCATAAAATCTGTCCAGAAATGCAGATTGGCACGCGATGGTGTCTGGTCGGCAAGCAACCCGATGGCAAATATTTTCTGGGCTTTATGTATTCTGGCCAATGGGAATACCGCCTTATCCTTGGGGATTACCAGTGTTTTAAACCGTTCACGAGATTTTAACAGAAAAGCATCCAAATACTTGTTGGATACATGGCGATACAATTCAGCACCTACGATGTCAGGGAAATGAGTCAGATAAATGTTCGGCACCCACTCCCAGCTGCCGGTATGGGCCATATCCAAAAAAATACTTTTTCCTTCCGTTACATATTTACGTATCAGTTCCAAATTCTCGTAATGCATCCGCTCATTCAGCTGTTCCACAGTCATGTTATAGGCCTTCACAGACTCTAAAATCACGTCACAGAACCAATGATAAAATTCCTTTTCTATTTTTTTCCGTTCGTCTTCCCCTTTCTCAGGGAAAGAGGATTTCAGATTTTCATAAACCACCTTCCTGCGGTAATGCACCACATGGTAACACAGAAAACAAAAGACATCCGACAATCGATAAAGAACAGCAAAAGGCAGTATCGATACAATCTGAATCAGAATCCGCAGAAAAAAATAAGCCAATCTATCCATTTGATTGCAATGTTTTATTTATATCATCAATATAACTCAACAGTTCTTCTCTTCCATCATTGTGCTCAGCCGAAGTACAGAAAATGCGAGGCAATTCTTCCCACTTCTCCAGCAATTTGCTCTTGTATGCCTCAACATTACTCTGCAATCGGGCATGCGAAATTTTGTCTGATTTTGTAAAGACGATGGAGAAAGGGACCTCATGTTCACCCAAAAACTCTATGAAATCCAGATCCACTTTTTGAGGTTCGTGGCGACAGTCCACCAACACGAACAGACAAGTCAGTTGCTCACGTCGCAGAATATACCCCGTAATCATAGGCTCCAGTTTATCTCTTACCGGCTTCGGTACAGAGGCAAACCCATATCCGGGCAAATCAACAAGATGCCAATTATTGTCTATCAGAAAATGATTGATAAGCAACGTCTTACCAGGCTTTGCTGACGTCATAGCCAGTTTTTTACGCTTGGTAAGCATATTTATCAGCGAAGATTTGCCCACATTCGACCTTCCTATGAAAGCATATTCTGGCAAATGTCCTGGGGGACATTGGTCCACCACTGCACTACTCTTCACAAATGAGGATTCTTTAATCTCCATACAGTAACAACTAAAATTTTGGGTACAAAAATACGAAAAGAAAAACAATTCACCGTTTATCGTGCAATATATGATACACAAGTTCACATAACAAGTCGCCTTGTGATGCCGACGAGTTGTCGACACCTTTGGCAGCCGCATCGCACTTTCTAATCTCAGATATAATCCGCATCGTCTGCCACCCATTATAGTTTTTGGCGGCTACTGAATAATCGCGTACTGCATAAGGGCTTATGCCAAGCGCCGCCGACACACTTATGTCACTCTTGTCGGACAAATAATAATATACCATCAGATTAGCAAAGGTATTGAATAACAGCGATAGGATGGGCATAATAGGATTCTGTTTCGGGTTTTGTGCAAAATATTTGGCTATTGTGTTTGCCTTCATCACATCCCTCTTGACCAGTGCATCCTTAAACTCATATACATTATATTGCTTGCTGATACCTACATACTCTGAAACCATATCAGCGGTAATGGTCGATACACTCGAAGGTATAGAGATGAGAAGTTTGCCCGACTCATTAACAAGTTTGTGAAGGTCCCCGCCTATGTTGTCGGCCATCAGTTGGACTGCCTTGGCATCAATGTTCCGCTTCCGACTTTTAAAATAATTATTGATGAAGGTAGGAATCTGATTCTCGTAAATTGGCTTGGACTCAAAGAGTACGCCTCCCGACTTTTCGATTTCAGAAACATACTTTTTACGTCCATCCGCCTTTTTCATATAGGCAAAAACAAGTAGCGTGGATTTCTGCGGATTTTTAAGATAGGCTGACAGTACATCCAAATCACGCAGGTTCTGAGCCTCTTTTACAATGACAACCCGACACGATGCACCCATCGGAAATCCCTTGGCCAAATTGATTACATCACGAGTGGTAGTGTCACTCCCATATACGACATCCTGATTGAAGGATTTTTCGGCATCACTCAATACATTTTTCTCTATGTAATCACGTATGACGTCTATATAAAAAGGTTCATCACCCATCAGAAAATAGACAGGTTTGTAGTTTTTGCACTTCAGGTCATCTATGACCACCCTATAATCAGAAATAGCTTTAGCCAAATCAGTGTATTTTAATTACCACAAATTTTTATACCTTTGCAAAGGTACAAAAAGTATTGCAATGGAAGTTCTAAATTTGCCAAGATACAGTTTCCGAATAAAACAGGGAGCCAATGGTGCGCAAATAATGGACCGGTGCCGTCGGCGTTACGTAAAACTGACTCCAGAAGAGTGGGTCCGACAAAATATGGTGGAATATCTGATAACAGAGAAACACTATCCATCCGCTCTCGTTGCCAATGAGGCTTGCATTGAGCTGAATGGAATGCACAAACGGTGTGACACTGTAATTTATGACCGAAACGGAACGCCCAAAGTCATAGTGGAATACAAGGCCCCCAGCGTGAAAATCACCCAGGAGGTGTTCGACCAGATTGCAATGTACAACTATCAGCTGCACGTCGATGTTCTGATTGTCAGCAATGGGCTAAACCACTTCTGCTGCAAAGTGGATTGGTACAATCACAGCTATCAATTTG
Organism: uncultured Bacteroidales bacterium; assembly: GCA_937872735.1. Lineage (GTDB taxonomy): Bacteria > Bacteroidota > Bacteroidia > Bacteroidales > Paludibacteraceae > Physcocola. The sequence continues at coordinate 4,262 of CALMUD010000173.1, read as the reverse complement.
CAAAAGAAATTCCAGTGTGCTTTTTCTAATGATTAAAATAACAAACAATCAAAAACAACAATAAATATGGCATTAGGATGTGGAACAGTAGCAAAAATAGGAGGTGTAGTAGCCATCATTTTGGGCATATTCTTCTATTTTGAATATTTTTATGTGGTGTCTGACGGCGTAAAAGAAGGACATCTGAACTATATGACCTACAAAGGGTACTTGTTCAAGACCTATGAGGGGAAACTGGTGCTGACAGGATTCAGGAACGGAAACAGTGCGGTACAGAGCAATGAATTCACATTTTCAGTAGAAAACGACTCTTTGGCCAAGATATTGGAAACTTGTACGGGCAAAGAAATGCAACTGCGCTACAAGGAGTACAACAAGATGCTGCCATGGCGCGGCTACACCGAGTTTGTGGTATATGACATCATGAGCGTGGATGGCGCACCTTACAACAATAACGTGACCAACGACACCAAACGTTTTCCTCAATAAATTCCTCTCTTCATGGAAAAATTGTCATCAGCATTGCTCGAAGACGCAGTGGACCAATTTGCCCGCTTGCCGGGGATAGGCAAAAAAAGCGCGCTTCGTATGGTGTTGCACTTGCTGAAACAACCGGTTGAGGATGTTGAGAAATTTGGCAACAGCCTGATACGGGTACGCAACGATATTCACTATTGCAGCATCTGCCACAACATATCCGACAGTGAAATCTGTCCTATATGTTCTGACCCGAGGAGAGACGGCACCACCTTATGTGTGGTGGAAAACATTCAAGATGTGATGTCGATGGAAAACACCCAACAGTATCATGGATTATACCACGTATTGGGAGGTGTGATTTCTCCAATGGACGGAATCGGACCTACGGCGCTCAATATTGATAGCCTTAAAACAAGAGCGACCAGCGACAATATAAAAGAGGTGATACTGGCATTAAGCCCAACCATAGAAGGTGACACCACGAGTTTTTATATATACAAGAAGTTGGCCGATACCAACATAAAAATAACATCTCTGGCCCGAGGTGTGGCCGTGGGTGACTCGTTGCAATATGCTGACGAAGTCACCTTGGGCCGATCCCTACTCAACAGAGTGCCATTCACTACACAAGAATAAGGACATGGAAGACAAAGAGTTTGACAACGAAGTAAAAAAACTGAGACGGATGCACACTGCCGGCATCGTCATTCTGATTACGCTAACAGGATTGGCTCATATATTTGCCAACAAGTCTACAGCCACATCTCCTATAATAATATTCAAAAGCATCTTGTTGCTGTATATGTTTATCAATATACCCTTGATGGCATGGCAATACAACAAAACGGTTAAAGAGAAGGGAAAACAACAGTTGCCAATGAATGAGCGTAAAATTGTATTTCTCAGATGGAGTTTGCTACGCACCACGGTGTGGGGATTTAATGTCATGCTATGTGCATTGGCTTATAGTCTGGCGGCCGACACCTCCTCCTTTTATCTCGGTGTAATATGTTTTTTGGTCTATCTGTTTTTTGGCAAAACAGACCCGACCGATATCGAAGAGGAATAAAAAAGCCCTTGCTCATGTTTTTGAGCAAGGGCTTTTTTATTATCTAAAGCTTATTAGAACTTGAATGCAAAACCGAATGCAGCATTAGGATAATTGTGGTCAGAAGACATATCCTCACCAAATTCAGCCTTGAATCCAAAGTGCTGAGTCAAATAATATTTGCAACCAATAAATGGGCCGCCACAGAATTTTGTATCAGTGTCCCAATCAGCATCACCAGTTGGAGACCAAATATTAGTTCCCATGAACAATCCTCCATATACATCTAATTTCGGAACGAACTCGAAATGGAATGCGGAACGAAATAATAGACAGTTTTGAAGAACTCCATTATCATGATTGGCAGACTCTCTATAATGACACATACCATAATAGAATCCTAAATCTATAGCTCCATTTCTACCAAATTTACCAGCATTAAACAAACCCGAAGCCACTGTCCAATTACCATCAAGAGAAACCATTGGCATTGTCGCATCGATGTGGTTATCATCAGCTGGTGGCAAACCAAACTGAAGACCTAAATTGAATCCACCTTTTGGCTGAACATCATGAATGCCAGAAGTGAAGGCGTTAGCATTGAAAAATGACAACGCTGCAAGAACTGCAATAATTAATTTTTTCATTGTAACTATTTGTTATAAAATTTATAAATTATAGTAAAATCAATAAATCATCTTTAAAAGAACCAAAACCTAATATAAGATACGGCAAAAACGATGCCAAATTGTTTGTTTTATAATATAAAATACAACTACCCTACTTTGAAACCGCAATGCTGGCATATTGGCATCACCGCCCGATGATTGCGAAACCCGTTAAGCAACAGCTTTGCCCTTTCTGACGAAAGCATTTTCATCAAATCATCAGTGAGAAGGTTTCCCAAAGCCAGTTGACCATCAGCATCGAGACAACAAGGTACCACTGTACCGTCTGACAGCACGGCTATGTGGTCACGCAGCGCATAGCAAGTATGTTCTTCTGCAAGATTGTCAGCCTCACCCGGCCAAGAAAAACGCGCGGCATTCTGCAAAAATATATGGTCCGCTATTTTGGTATTGCGCTTTTGAAGAACATCAACAGGCAAGGTCACCTTAAAATATTGCTGCAGCGAATTTAAACAGCGGATATTATATTCATTTACATCGTCAGCCCCCTGATTCCACAATCTGAAACTGATATAACTATGTTCGGCATGCTTATGGGCGAACTCAAAGGCAGACAAAAAATAATCTTTTTGACACTCTTCCACTACATTTTCGGCACCATCGTGCAGCGACACATTAAACTGACGCACAAGATTCAGTTCTGGCAAATCTGACCGACTGGACAACAAAGAGCCATTGGTTGTAATATTAACTTCAAAGCCCATATCTACCGCCATTGAAATCAATCGGGGCAACTGGGGATGCAGCAATGGCTCTCCCAACACATGCAAATAAAGGTATTTGGTGAAAGGTCTTAAACGAAACAGTATCGCCGAAAAGACTTCCGGCGATACTGTTGTAGCTGGTCTGTGGGAGTGATAACAGAAACTGCAATGAAAATTGCAGCAATTGGTTATTTCCACATACACCTTTTTAAACCTCATTAATCTGCGGCTTAAGGATTATATTCGAGAATTCCTGTATTATAAGTTGTTCTCAGCCACTTGTTATACTTAAATTTATATCCGACCGAGAACATCAGATTAAGGTTATAGCAACCTGTCAAACCCTCGGTCACACCCAACGATCCGAACAATCCATTCAGAGACTTATTTTCCAACTCATATATACCCTTGATGCCAATACCATAATCGAAGCGGCGGGGAATACACTTGTCCCACAAATCCATCAGATGTTTATCCTCATCCGTATAATACTGACTATTATCTTTATAGTCATTTTTTATTGTCTCATTAACCTGGCGGAAGTATGAATCGTCAGCAAAGGTACTGGCACTCTTACTGCTACCTGCAAACGCCCACGCGAGATATAGACCGACTCCAGGAGACAAACGGCCAGGTCCAACCTTGAAGTTGTAAAGCACATAAATAGGCACTTTGAAATACCAAGCATCTACCTCCGAAGGTATCTGGTAGGTCTGCTCATTCTTCTTGCCCTTACATAATGTAATGGAGCCACCATCTGTTTTGGTTCCCTCCATGGATATCAAAAATTCAGACTGGACTGACCATAGGGGATTGATTTGTATTTCGGCCAAACCACCTCCATTAAAACCAGGTTTAAAGGAGGTTCCATATATATCCGAGTAATCACCCGCCCATTTGCTCATATTAAAACCGCCTTCTACTCCAAAACGGACTTTTACATCGTTCTGTGAGAATGCAGAAAATGCGCAAAACAGTAACGAGATTATCAATCCTGCTTTTTTCATAAATAGTTTTTTAGATATTTATTTGTTAGTTCAAAATAAATCAATCAGTTATTCTAATTTGCAAATATATTTAATTTATTGCACTTTCGCAACGAAAAATAAAAACTTAAAGTTTTTAGAACGATTTCCATTGTGATTTATTTTTCACAGAAGCTATGCTTTCCATCTCGATAAGCCACCCAGGGCGACACACGGGTGCCAAAAGTATGACCTTGGGTACCTGAGGAAAACGCTTTTCATATAATTGACTGACCACCTGATAGTCGGCAATATCACGCAAATATACAATCATTACCTGTACATCCGCATCTATTGAGGCTCCGCCCTCGGCATA
>CALMUD010000172.1 GCA_937872735.1 uncultured Bacteroidales bacterium | reverse complement strand
GAGTTCAGACGTGTGCTCTTCCGATCTGTTAACAGTTCTGTCAATCTGACGAGCGATTCGGCTTGGCTTTTCTTTGATGAGGTGCGACCGTCGGCAGTCAGTGCTTCGCTGTTGTCCGGCATACGTGTTGGAGGTCAGCCTGTTGCTGATGGCAAGAATGTCCGTTTGGCAGCGTTTGGCAGCGGCACGGTAGTTATTCCTGACGGTCCGCAACGGGCACATACGGCACTGACTGTGTATGATGAGGAAAATAGGTCTGGTGCCTCCCTTTGTCTTGGTGCTGATTCATTGCATACCAATTTGGGTCCATGGAATAACCGCATAAAATCATTCTGTCTCAAGAGAGGGTTTATGGCCACTTTGGCTAACAACCCCGATGGCACCGGATTCAGCCATGTGTTTATTGCTGATGATGCTGACTTGTTAGTCAATGTCCTACCTGAGGGTATGGAGAATTTTGTTTCGTATATCCGTGTGGCCAAATGGACATGGCCTTCAAAAAAAGGTTGGGCGGGCAATGTGGACAACAATGTGCAGAATGCCACCTGGTTCTACAATTGGAATGTGGATGGCAATGCATCCAATCCCTACTGTGAGTATGTCACCATTCGACAGAATTTGTGGTGGCCGTCGTTTGCCAGCATCGTTGCTAAAGATAATGTCAATTATTTGTTGGGGTTAAATGAACCCGACCAGGCAGACCAAGCCAACTGTACCTCAGATCAGATAGTTGCCCTTTGGCCAGATATGCTCAGAACGGGTTTCCGACTGGGTTCTCCTTGCTCGGCTGATCCTTCGTCAAAACCTTTTACCAAGACCTTTTTCTCCACTATCGATAGCCTGAACTATCGGGTGGATTTTGTGGCTGGACATCTGTATAAGGAATCGAGGGATGCCGCTGGATGGGTGAGCATGATAAAGGGCATAAGTGCGCAGAGCGGAGGCCGGCCTGTGTGGATAACCGAGTGGAACAATGGAGCCAACTGGACTTCGGAGTCTTGGCCTGATGCTAAAGGTAATAAGTGTGATGCCAATTGCAATGTGGTGTATGATGCCAACGGGGCTGCCAAAACGGTGAATCGGCCACTTACGGCGGCCAATGCTGAGAGATCGGAAGAGCGTCGTGTAGGGA
>CALMUD010000171.1 GCA_937872735.1 uncultured Bacteroidales bacterium | reverse complement strand
TGTAAAAGAACCAGGGGAAAGTGACGAATCTAAGGAACAGATAAACATAGCCAAATTGGATGAAATAGATACGGCCTACCTCTGTGTGGTAAATTATGGAGCTGCCACTGAGGGCAGAGATGTCAATTTTGCTACAGAAGGTGGACGGTTGGAAATCAAGAGTGATAGCGGTGACCACCTGGAGGTGGATGCCGATTCTTCTGACCCAGGTCATGTGTATTTGGTGGCAACCATCAAGAACGAGAATGGCACCAACTCGCTGACCAACGAAAGTAAAGTGATGAATCTCGGAACCGCTTTCGAACAGATTCCTGGATTCTCCTTGATTTGTAACAGCTAAATATTAACTAAAAATACTTGTAATTATGCCTGAAGTACATTTAAAAAAGAAAGTAACCCTGAGACAAAAGGGTGAAAGTGCCGCTTTTACATTCGAGGGTAAACTGAAAGTCGTTTTGTCTTGGGAAACCCAAACGGATATGGATTTATGCATCTTCTTCAAGAAAAAAGATGGAGGTGTGGGCGGTGTATTCTCTGATGGATACCGTAACAATAAAGCCGATTTGGGTTCGCTGGATAAATTCCCTTTTATGCAGCATATGGGAGATGAGAGGGATGCTGATTCTGATAAGGAGTCGAGCGAAATAGTTAAAGTGGCAAATTTGGATGATATAGATACAGCCTACATTTGTGTGGTAAACTATGGAGCGGCAACGGAGGGTAGAAATGTCACATTCTCCGATGAAAAGGCCAACGTGGAAGTCCGCTGTGAAGAACAGAGTATAGAGGTTGTTGCTGATTCTTCTGATCCGGGTCAGGTTTATCTGGTTTGCTCTATCAAGAACAATGGAGACAGTAAATCTGTAGTAAACGAGAAACGGGTATTGGATCTTAGTGGAGCGTTGGATCAGATTCCCGGATTCTCTCTTATCACTGAATAATCCATTATTTAGATGGTTTCATTAAAGAAGAAAGTAACCCTGCGGACCAAGACGGTCGCGCCTACTGTCACGCCATCACAGGCATCTACATCTGCTCCTGCTTCGCAGGGAGGAGGTAAAGGCAAATGGGTGGCTGGTGGCTTGATTCTTGCTGCCTTGGTTGGAGGGGGCATTTATGCTTTTCGGTCGCAGAATGGAGGCAACACAGCAGCAGGACCAATGGCAGATACGACTGCGGTGGCGAAAACTGACACTTCTGCTACTATGGCTGAAAATACGGATTCGGCAGCAGCTGCTACAGCTCCTGCTACTGATACAACGGTTATTGCCAATGCTGGTGAACCAGCCTCTCAAACGGAGGAGAAACCTGCTTCGGCAGGACAGACAAACCCTGCACCAGGCAATACAGAATCCGCGCAAACAGCAACGAAAGGTAGTGCAAGTGCTAATGTTCCGAAAACGACACCACGAGGCAAGGTCTCCCGTTCTGTACCAGCCAACCATAATCAGATTAGAAAAGAGGGAGGCAACACTGTTTGTCTGTTCTCTTTGGCCAGCAATGCTTTTATTGATGACAACACTTATGCCGATTTGGCACAAAAAGTAAAATCTGGTCAGAAGATTGTGGTTAAAGGTTATGCCGACCCTTCGGGTAGTGAGGCTTATAACAAAAAACTGAGCCAGCGCAGGGCTAATGCCATCCGCCAGTATCTTATCCGCAAGGGTGTCAAGGCTTCGGCTATCAGGGCTATAGGAATGGGCCCTACCAGCCAGTTTGGTGCCGATGAGGAAAATAGACGTGTGGTGGTCAGTGTGAAATGATTGACTGCTGATTGTCTTTCTAATAGGAGGAATTCCGTTGCGAAAAAATGTAGTAACGGAATTCCTCTTTTTTTTATAAATGAATAAAACGAAAGAACGATGAAAAAAGTGTTTTTGATGATTGCTGTGATTGCCGTTGGCATGTCTTCTTGCCGTCAACTTATTAAAGAGGCTGCCGTTGACATGGCAACGGGAGCTGCCAAAGAAGCTGCCAAGGAACATGCTTATGAGGAGGCTGATAAGGACTTTCAGCAGCAGACAGATTCTTTGCAGTATTCTGATTCTTCAGATGCTTCGCGGCAGTGAATATGGATTGCAATGTTGCAACGCTATATAACGATTATTTCCCTCTGTTTATTGTAATGTTTTATCTTTTGTATTTATTTGTCCTATCTATTCTATCTTTGTCGTGTTGGTAACAGATGCAATGAAGAATGTGTTGCCAAACATATTGTGTAAGATAAATATTTCAATTATCTTTATTTAAAGGTTTTAATAAAAATAGAAATATGATACAATTGGAAAAAGGCGATAGCCTTGAGGTATCGCTGAAACATATATGTGTCGGTTTGGGCTGGCAAGCACAGACCAATGGCTCCGATGATTTTGATTTGGATGCCTCCGCTTTTATGGTAGGCGCCGATAAACAAATTCCAGAGGAACCCTATTTCGTGTATTATAATGGAAGCAAAAACGCCAGCGGATATGTGGTTTCTCCTGATGGCGCTGCAAAACATTGGGGAGATAATCTGACAGGAGGAACAGGTGTGAAAGATGATGAAACCATTGAATTCTTTTTGGATAAGGTCAACCCTAATGTTTTGGAAATAGATGTGGTTGCTTCCATCTATCATTACAAACAGCGTAGTCAAACATTCGGGGATGTGAAAAATGCCTACATCCGGATATATGATTGTGATACAAAAGACGAAATAGCCAAGTATGACCTTGCTGACGATTTCAGTGGCATGGCATCAGTAGAATTCGGAAAATTGGTACGGAAGGGTGCCAATTGGACATTTGAGGCGGTAGGTTTGGGTCACCAGTATGGACTGGATGGCTTGGTACAGAAATATGCCAAAAATTTTATTTGAAAACAATTTAAACACATAAACAGTAAGAAAATATGATTAATTTGGACAAAGGAGATGATGTGACCATCTCATTGAAACACATTTCGGTAGGATTGGGATGGGACCCAAGCGCAAAAGCCAATGAGGATTTTGATTTGGATGCCTCTGCTTTTATGCTGGGCGTCAACAAAAAGATTCCATCAGACCCCTATTTCGTATTCTATAATAATCTGATATCTCCTGATGGAGCTGTCAAGTCAATGGGAGATGACAGAACAGGAGGAAACTCACAAAAGGGTGATGATGAAACCATTGTGGTAGATCTGACTAAAGTAAGCCCTTTTATACAAGAAATTCTTTTTACCGCCACTATTCATAAGGCTGTGGAACGGGGCCAAAATTTCGGAAGGGTTAGCCATGCCTATATCCGAATTTATGATACCGATACGAAGGCAGAGATAGCCCATTATGATTTGAATGAGGATTTCTCTACAGAAACGGCGGTGGAGTTCGGAAAATTGATAAAAAAAGGTTCCACATGGGTTTTTGAGGCTGTGGGACAAGGTGACAATGGAGGACTACGCGCTCTGGTCACACGATATGCTAATTGATAAATAAAAAATATTGATATGATAGACTTGGAGAAAGGCCAGAAAATCAATCTGGAAAAAGAGGACAGGTCGGAATTGACCTCTTTCTGTGTGGGGTGCAAGTGGGGTAAGATTGAAAAGAAAATATTGGGTTTTACCTATCACTCAACAGATGTGGATTTGGATCTAAGCAGTATTCTGGTTGATGCCAATGGACGGATGATAGACCATATTTATTCACCTCTTTATCGTCGTGATTTCTTGGCTAGTTATAACATGCCTGCAGGAAAACTGGATTCTGATGATAGAGCGATGCACCACACTGGTGATGATTTGGTGGGCAATACGGGCGGTGAATCGTATGATGAAAATCAGTATAAATGGAACGAGGGCATAAAAGGGGAAGAACCGGACAATGAAATTATAACTGTCGATTTGACCAGGATTAGCCCAAATGTACATCAGATTTTCTTTTTCCTCAATAATGTTCACGATGAGGATTTCTACGAAATTCCTTATGCTTATATCCGTATGTTTGAGGGAAATGCGTCCCGTGTAAAATCAGTTTTCGCAAAATATAATGTATCGTCAGATCCCCGTTTCGCTGGTAAGAGGGCTGTGATTATGGCCCGGCTGTATCGCGAAGGCGTTCAATGGAAATTTCAAGCAATAGGAGATGCTTTTCCTGATAGAAATTTATGTGAGACAATTAACAGAATACTTAAAGATTACGTAAGATGAGAAGATTACCAGTTTATTTGTTGCTCGATACATCGGGCTCCATGTTTGGAGAACCTATTGAGGCAGTGAAAAATGGCGTACAGGTGCTTATCAGCACGTTGCGTCAAGACCCGTATGCGCTGGAAACGGCTTATATCAGTATCATTACTTTCAATGATGTTGCCAATCAGGTATCTCCTCTTACCGAACTGTCGGCTTTTCAACAACCTGCAATTGCAGCCAGTGGATGTACAGCACTTGGAGGGGCCTTGGAATTGTTGGCCAACAAGGTGGATGAAGAGGTGACAAAGACGACAGCAGAAGTGAAGGGAGACTGGAAACCATTGGTGTTCCTGATGACTGATGGTGAACCTACCGATGACATTACCAAGGGTTTGGCTGAATTTAAGAAACGCAAACTTGGAATAGTGGTGGCTTGCGCTGCTGGTGCCAATGCCAATACCAATGTGCTGAAGCAAATTACAGAGAATGTGGTGCAACTTGATACGGCCGACAGCAGTACCATCAAGTCGTTCTTCAAGTGGGTTTCAGCTTCAATCAGTACAGGAAGCCAAAAGGTGGGAGATGCAGGTAAGGAGGTTGCTGGCTTGAAAGAACTGCCACCTCCACCACCAGAGATTAATATTGTAGCGTGATTATCGCGCAAGGCGATTTCTGAATAATGGGGTGTTCCTGTTTGGTGGGGTCGTGACTCCGCCAACAAGAATGCCTTTTTTGTCAATACCAAATTTTTGTGTTTATGGATAGAAAATTACCTGTATATATATTGATTGACACCTCGGGTTCCATGAAAGGTGAGCCCATTCAGTCGGTTAAGGTCGGTTTGGATTCCATGCTGACCTGCCTGCGTCAAGACCCCTATGCCATCGAATCGGCTAGTCTGAGTATTATTACCTATGACAGGGATGCTCGTGTTCTGTTGCCTCTTACTCCTGTGTCTGATTTGCAGTTGCCCGAAATTTCAGCTCCTGATTCGGGACCTACAAATACGGGAGCCGCTTTGCAGTTGTTGGAACAAAGAGTCTGTTTGGAAGTGCGGAAAAACACAGTGGACCAGAAAGGGGATTGGATGCCACTGCTTTTCATCATGACGGACGGGCATCCGTCTGACGTGATGCTGTATCAACAAATGATACCCAAAATCAAAGCCCTTGATTTTGGTGCCATAATAGCTTGCGCGGCTGGTATGTCGGCCAAGGTGGAACCATTGAAACAACTGACAACCCAGGTTTATACACTGGATACGATGGATAGTACATCCTTCAAAAAATTCTTCGTCTGGGTGTCTCAGTCTATTGGAGTCGGAAATCGTAGTGTGGGCTCTGCTGAAAATGTAGAATTGCCTGCACCTCCTTCCGAATTGAACATTGTTATCTAATTTTAAGGTCGGATATATGCGCAAATTACCTATTTATTTTCTGATTGATGTTTCAGAATCAATGGCAGGAGACCCTATAGAACAAGTGCAAGAGGGAATGAGGAATATCATACAAGAACTCCGTCAGGACCCATATGCGCTTGAAACGGCTTATGTGTCGGTTATCGCATTTGCCGGCAAGGCAAAATTGCTTTCGCCTCTTACTGAAATATATAAATTTTATCCTCCTGTATTTCCGTTGGGTGATGGCACTTCTCTTGGCTGTGCTCTCAATTTCTTGATGGACGATATGGATCGGTCGGTGAAAAAAACAACAATGGAGACTAAGGGGGATTGGAAACCTATCGTGTTCCTGTTTACTGATGGTACACCTACTGATAGCCCTACAGAGGCTATCTACCGATGGAATAAAGAATATCGGCACGGCGCCAATTTGGTGGCAATCTCTATAGGCGATAATGCAGACACTCATTTGTTGGGACAGATGACAGAAAATGTGCTTAGACTGAATTCTACGGATCAATCCACCTTCAGATCGTTCTTTAAATGGGTATCTGCCTCAATCAGCACATCAAGCCAGTCGGTAAGTGAATCTTCGTCTGATGAATTGAAATTGCCTCGGGTTGATGGTATTAATCTGGAGAAGGTGGATATACATAAAACGGTACGGGTGGATGAGAATTTTGCTGTATTGAGAGCCAAATGTACAGGAACGAAGAATACTTATCTTATAAAGTTCGCCAAACGGTTGAAACGGGTGGATGGTATGGAGTCACTGGGTATAAATCAAAGCCGATATTACAAGCTGGTGAATGCTTACCCCATTGAAGAGGAATCTTATCAGGAAATGTCGGATAATGCTACAGAAGAAAAGAGTATTAACACTACAGAACTTCTGGGATGCCCGGTATGCCCATGTTGTGGCAATCAGATAGGATTTGTGACTTGTGGTGACTGTGGAAAAATATTTTGTGCGGAATCTTTATCTGGGTATGTAACATGCCCGTGGTGCGGTTCTGGTGGTGAAATGGGCGTTAATGAGAATGGGTCTAATGTCGGTCGTACGGCTGGTTAAATGAGAAGAGTATGGATATAGAAGATATAAGACAGGAATTGATAAAAGCTGGTGTCGTAACGGAAGAATTGGATGAATTTTTTAGTCCTGCGTTTTTAGATTATTCAATAAAAAATTCGTGGGATGGATATAAAAGACATTGTATGGATCAAAAGATAATAATACAGAATGCCATCAAAGATTGGAAAGTTCAATTGCCAAATGCCAAGGTGGGGCAAGACTATGAGGCAACGGTTAAATTGGATGAAAATATTGAGCCAATGGTGGCAAGCTATGAGTTGAAAGGTCTGGATGCTATATCCATGAGTTCCGTTTCCGTGGAAAAATCGGAAAATGGGACTCGTGAATTTACGATAAAAGGCAAACCTGAAAAAGAGGGCTCTTTCTCTTTAAATTTGGTTTGTAATTGTCAGGGTAAGATGGGCAACCCGTTTATTGTGAATAAAGAACTGAACTTAATCATCAATCCCGACCCTAAAACATTATGGAAAACTATAGGGACAAATCCGAATGATCATTATTTTGTGTTGGACCAATTCTCTGATTTTCAGGGAATGCAGAAACCGTTGAAAAATATATTGGCAGCCAGTGTCAGAGGCCGTTCTCATGCACAGGAAGGCCGCCCTCGTGACGACCATTTCTTGATGGAATATATGCCACAGACGGGATGGTATGTTATGGCGGTAGCTGATGGTGCTGGCTCGGCCAAATATTCGCGCTGGGGGTCTCGCTTGGCTTGCAATAAGGCTGTCGAACTTTGCCGATCTTATATTGAAGGCCAAAAGGATGGCCAATCATTGGATGATAGTGTAAAAGCGCAGCATGAAGGACAAAAATCGGATATTAATACTCACCTTTATCAGTTGTTGGGTAATGCGGCTTTTGGTGCCAGTCAGGTAATTTCGGAAGAGGCGAATTCTTCCGTGGAAATGATGAAGGCAAATTGTCCTGCTTCTGAAATATTTCCTGATGAGGCTCGAACTCCCAAGGATTATTCTACAACATTTTTGTTGGCGGTATGTAAAAAATTTGAGTTCGGATGGGCTATCGCCACTTTCTGGGTGGGCGATGGTGCTATCTGTATATTCAATGCAGAAAAAGAAGGAGAAAAACCGACGGCCAAAATGATGGGGCTACCCGATAGTGGAGAATATGCTGGTCAAACTCGTTTCTTGACTATGCCTGAGATATTTAAAGATGCGCAAGCTGTGATATCCCGTATAAAATTCGCCATCGTTCCTGATTTTTCCGCCTTGTTTTTGATGACCGATGGAGTATCGGACCCTTGGTTCGAGACAGATGTAAATCTGGAAAATGCGGAAAAATGGCAGATTTTTTGGGATAATATAAATAAAAGTGTTAAACTTGAAGAAGCAAACGAAAATATAGGAAACAGATTGGAGGATTGGTTGGGCTTTTGGTCTTCTGGAAATCATGATGATAGGACTTTGGCTTTGCTTTTCTGATTAGATTTCCTGACTTTTGATTTTACATAAAATGGCAAACATTATCAAAATAACTGCATCAGACGGCACTTCTGTAGAATTTGAAGATGAGGTGATAGGTTCCGGTGCAATGAAAGATGTATATTTCAGCCCCGATAAAAAATATGTGGTAGGTTTCTTCAGAGATACTCTGGATGCCAATGCAAAGGATCGCTTGCAAAACATAGTGGGACTATACAGAGACCGAATATTCAATCGGCAGGGTGGTGACTATTGGAATGACCTTTTCTGTTGGCCTACCAAAATGGTTGAATGGAATGGCAAGGTCGGAATCGTTTGTCCGACTTACAACCAGCATTTCTTTTTTAGAGAAGGAACATTCAAGGGGAAAGAGAAAGAGGGCAAATGGTTTGCCTCCGCCAAATTGCGTAACCGCTTTCTGTCTTCGAGGGAGAAAGGTAATTGGTTGGCCCATTTTCACATGTGCATTCAGATAGCGCGGGCCGTCAAGCGTCTGCATGCAGCCGGTTTGGCCCATTCAGACTTGTCTTATAAAAATGTGCTGGTAGATCCGGAAACGGGCAAGGCTTCTATTATTGACATTGATGGGCTTGTGGTTCCTGGCAAATATCCGCCTGATGTGGTGGGTACTCCTGATTTTATCGCCCCAGAAGTGCTAGAGACAAAAAATTTACCTCTGACTGACAAAAATAGGAAACTGCCTAGTATCCTTACCGACCGTCATGCTTTGGCCGTCCTTATTTATATGTACCTGCTCTATCGCCATCCTTTGCGTGGTGGCAAGGTTTATGACATGGATGCTGCTAAAGATGAGGAAATCTCTATGGGCTCAAAGGCTCTGTTTATAGAGCATCCCACCGATAAGAGCAATCGTCCTGATTTGTCACAAGCTGACCCTGGCGAATTGCCACAGGCTGATATTGACAAGCTGCCTTACACCATTTGTGGCCCTTATCTTAAAACGTTGTTTGACAGGGCTTTTATAGATGGATTGCATGACCCGAACAAACGTCCTACGGCTGATGAGTGGGAGCAGGCCTTGATAAAGACTACCGACTTGATGCTACCTTGCCAAAATCCGAAATGTGATTACAAATGGTTCGTCTTTGACAATACAACAAAACCTCGTTGCCCTTTCTGTGGTGCTGAATATTATGGACAATTGCCGGTGCAGATCGGAAGAGCACACGT
>CALMUD010000170.1 GCA_937872735.1 uncultured Bacteroidales bacterium | reverse complement strand
GAATTCATTGACATATAAACGGAGAGAATGAACGTTAGCCTACATATTTTAGCGAAAGTGCTGTGAATTGTCAATTTTTTTTGGTATCTTTAATGCTGGTAATTTTTAAAAAACAGGGAATAACTAGTTTTGAATATGGCAGAAGAGAACAAACCAACAGCCACCAACAATTTAGAAGTAAAATTTGATTTTCTCCCCAAGGTCAATCTGGCGATGCAGCAGAACAAAATCCGCATCATCAGAACGCTGTCTATCAGCAACAAGGGCGAAGAAGATTATGCAAATCTATCCATCACCATCACGCCCGACATTCCGTTTGCCGCCGCCATTCAATCGACAGTGGAAAGCCTGCCGGGCGGGCAAACCATAAACGTGAGTGGCCTTGATTTGGTGCCTGATGCCAACTACGTTTTGCAGTTGACCGAGCGCGTCAATGCCAACCTGCAACTCAAAATCAGTGCAGGCGACCAGCCTTTGTTCTGTCAGCAATACCCTATCAGCATACTGACCTTCAGCGAGTGGACAGGCACGAAGATAGAGCCGGCCCTCACAGCCGCTTTTGTCACCCCAAATCACCCCGCCCTCATTCCTATCATAAAGCGTGCGTCCGAGATTCTGAAAGAATGGACCAACAACAACGCGCTGGATGGTTACCAATCAAAGAATCCTGACCGAGTGAAAAAGATGGCCGGAGCCTTGTTCGAGTCTATCATGGAACTGCACATCACCTACAGCAATCCGCCTGCCAGTTTCGAGAAAGAGGGACAGCGCATCCGTCTGTCTGATGAGGTGCTGAGCACCAAACTTGGCACCTGCCTCGACACCACCATACTCTATGCCTCCTGCCTCGAGGCCATCGGCCTCTATCCGCTGGTTGTACTCATTCATGGCCACGCCTTTGCTGGCGTATGGCTGGAAAGCGACACCCTGCCCGACAATTTCAATGAGGATTCCGCCTTGCTGTCGAAGCACGTAGGGCTCAACGAAATAGTCCTGGTGGAAACCACCATGATGACGGACGGGCACAAGACTGATTTTGATGCGGCCTGCACCACCGCCACCACTCACATTGACGACCCTTCGGTATTTGAGTGTGTGATTGACATTGCCCGCTGCCGATTTGCCGGCATCCACCCGCTGCCCCAGCGCATTCAGAAGGAGGGAATCTGGGCTATCGACGAGAAGAGCCAGGAAGAATCCATGCACACCGAGCCTAAAAAAGTCAGCAAATATGACATCAGCACAGAGGAACCCAAGGTAATGACCAAACAGGACACTTGGGAACACAAACTGCTGGACCTCAGCCTGCGCAATGCGTTGCTCAATTTCCGATTTTCACACAAGTCGATGCTGCTCCTCTCGGTCAGCATCGACAAGATGGAAGACCAGCTGAGCACGGGTGCCGAGTTCCAGATTCTGCCACGGCTGAAAGGAATGGAGGCAATGGAACTTGGAGGGGACACTCTCGGCTACAAGATAAACGCCGAAAGCGACGAGGGCAAACTCATCTCAAAAGAGATTGAGCAGAACCGCCTCTACTCCTGCCTCGACGAGAATGACAACAAGGACGTACTGAAATATCTGTACCGCTCCTCCAAAGTATCAATTGAGGAGAACGGCGCCAACACACTATACATGGCCATAGGCATGCTGCGCTGGCTGGAGCCGAAAGTGGAAAAACCACACTATGCGCCAATACTGCTGCTGCCAATAGAGATGGTACGCCGCGGAGGCGGCTACATCATCCGCTCACGCGATGAGGATACGCTGCTCAACGTCACCCTGCTGGAACTGCTGCGGCAGAACTATCAGATAACTGTCAATGGGCTGGACCCACTGCCGCTGGACAATGCGGGAGTGGATGTGCCAAAAATTCTGGCTACCATGCGCCAGGCCATTCTCAACCAGACGGGTTGGGATGTGCAGGAGGTGGCTGTAGTCGGCAATTTCTCGTTCAACAAGTTCATCATGTGGAACGATATCCACTCCAACATGGAAGCCTTGCGCCAAAACAAGATTGTGGACAGCCTTATGACTGGCAAACTGCAATGGCAGGCAGATGCCGATATGACGGATGCCGCCGAGCTGGACCGCACCGTATCGCCATCGGAGATGGCACTACCCGTCAGTTCCGATTCATCGCAGCTGGAAGCCGTACACGCTGCCGCCAAAGGCGAGAGTTTCATTCTGCACGGACCTCCAGGCACAGGCAAATCACAGACCATCACCAACATCATTGCCAATGCCCTCTACCAAGGCAAACGCGTACTGTTTGCCGCCGAAAAGATGGCGGCACTCTCGGTGGTGCAAAATCGTCTGGCCAAAATAGGACTGGCGCCCTTCTGTCTGGAATGTCACTCCAACAAGGCCCGTAAAAGTGACGTACTGTCCCAACTGAAGGAAGCTTCGGACGTGACAAAGATAAAGACTCCCGATGAGTTCGCCCTCGATGCCCAAAAACTGTTTGACCTGCGCAAGGGAATTAACGGCTATGTTGACGCGCTCCACAAGGTTTATGGCTGCGGCTTGTCGCTCTATCAGGCCATCACCCGCTACTGCCAGCTGCAGCAGTCGGGAGAGGACAAGAACGACATCGAATTTCCTGCGGAGTTTATCAGCGGTCTGACCAAGGAACAACTGGACCACTACAACGAGGACATTAAGGAATTGGTGATTGTTTGCCAAAGTTGCGGTCACCCTGCCAACCATCCGCTGCGGCACCTCAACATCAAAGAGCTGACACCAACCTTGCAAGGTGACATTGACCGATTGGTGAAGCAGAATCTGAAGCTGCTGCAAGACCTGCAAGCCGACCTTGCAACCGCCGCCAAACTGTGCGGAGCAAGCCATATCGGCACCAAAGAGCAGGTACAAGCCCTGCAACTGGTGGCAAAAGCGCTGACGTCTGTTTCCAAACTGACTCCCGACCTGATAAAGCAGCCCGACATCGAACAAAACAGCACCAGCATCCTTACCTCTCTCGGACATGGACTGAAAGCGGCCCAACTGAGCGAGGATATGCTGCACAACTATACACAAGGGGTGTTGGACCTGCCTGCCCAGAGTCTGAAAATAAAATGGCAGCAAGCCAGTCAGAAGTGGTTTCTGCCCAGATGGTTAGGCCAACGCAGCGTAAAGAACCAACTGGCCGCACTGAGCACTACCCAACAGATTCAGACGGAAGCAGACCTCGACAAGATAATTGACTACCAACAGGAGAAAGCGGCCGTAGGCAACAATGAGTGGAGCACCATGCCGCTGTTTGGCAGTCATGCCACCGCCTCCGCAGCCGACTGGCAGGAGATGATGGATATGGAGAATTGCGCGCTGAGTATTCATCACGCGCTCGGGAATCTGACCAACGAGCCTATCGTCATGAGACAGATGAAAGAACAGCTTGCTGCCCAGCTGAGCGAGGGTTTGGGCACGCTGCTGCAAATGAAAGGAGCAGCCCTCAAGCGCATTGCCGAGGCCGACAGCCAGATGGAGCAGAACGATGCCGATTTGGCTGCCGAATCCGGACTGACCGCCGATGTCATTGACGACCAGGTTACTGACGGATTCATTGCTGCCCGCATCAGCGAATTGCAAAAAATTGACAGCAATCTGGACAAACTGACGGACTGGTACCACTACCTGCTGACTGAACAAAAAATGGCAGCCGACTCTCTGCAATTTGTAGTCGACTACTTCATACAGAACGACTTGCCAATCGGGCAATGGGAGTCCTCTTATCTGAAAGGATTCTATCGTTCACTGGCCATCTACATTTTCTCTCAAGACAAGGAGCTGACGCTGTTCAAGGGAGACATCTTTGAGGCTAACATCAAACGCTTCCGCGAATTGAACGCACAATATCAGCAGCTGGTACAGGCTGAACTTTATGCCAAGCTGGCCGCCAATGTGCCCAACTTTACCATTGAGGCCGCCACCAGTTCGGAAGTGGGAATACTGCAAAAAAATATCCATAACAATGGACGGGGACTTTCGCTCCGCGCCTTATTCGACTCCATTCCGACCCTGCTGTCGCGTCTGGCGCCCTGCATGCTGATGAGCCCGATGTCGGTAGCCCAATATCTGGATGTGAAAAATCAGCCCAAATTTGACCTTGTCATTTTTGACGAGGCCTCACAGATGCCTACCAGCGAGGCGGTGGGGGCCATCGCCCGTGGCGAGAACGTGATTGTGGTGGGCGACCCTAAACAGATGCCGCCTACCAGCTTCTTCAGCAGCAACAATGTGGATGAGGAAAATATTGAGTTGAACGATTTGGAGAGTATTCTGGACGATTGTCTGGCGCTCAGCATTCCTTCAAAGCACCTGCTGTGGCACTACCGCAGCAAACACGAGAGCCTCATCGCCTTCAGCAACGCCCAATATTACGAGAACAAGCTGCTCACCTTCCCTTCGCCCGACAACAGACAGAGCAAGGTAACCTTCGTGAAGGTGGACGGCCACTACGACAAAGGCAAGAGCAGACAGAACAAGGGCGAGGCACAGGCGGTAATCGACGAGGTGGTACGCCGTCTGTCCGACCCGGAATTAAGAAAACGCAGCATCGGCATTGTCACCTTCAGCATTGTGCAGCAGTCGCTTATCGATGATATGCTGTCCGACGTATTTGCCCAGCATCCCGACCTGGATGCCGCGGCCAACCAATGCGAGGAACCTCTCTTCATCAAGAATTTGGAGAATGTGCAGGGCGATGAGCGGGATGTCATTCTGTTCTCTGTGGGCTATGGTCCTGATGCAGAAGGGCATGTCAGCATGAACTTTGGTCCGCTGAACCAGGTGGGCGGCGAGCGCCGACTGAATGTGGCGGTATCGCGTGCCCGCTATGAGATGAAAGTGTTCTCTACACTCACGGCCGATATGATTGATATGAACCGTACCGATGCGGAAGGCGTGCGCGGACTCAAGGAGTTCCTCGACTTTGCCCAAAAAGGGACTCAGGCCCTCAGTCAGAACGATGTAGCCGCCTTGCAAAAGAAAGAAACCATTTCGGAAGTAATAGCGGGAGACCTCAGGAAACGAGGATATGAGGTGGATACCCAGATTGGATGTTCCGGATTCAGAATTGACGCTGCAATAGTGGACCCTGACGACAAGGGCCGCTACCTGCTGGGACTGCTCTGCGATGGCGACTCCTACCGTGAGGCCAAGACCGCCCGTGACCGTGAAATTTGCCAACCAGCTGTATTGCACGCCTTGGGATGGAACATCTTGAAGGTATGGACGGTGGACTGGTGGAACAACCAAGAGACGGTGCTCAACGCCATCGACAATGCCGTGAAAGAGGCTAAAGAGCGCAAGGCTATGCCCCAACCCGAACCAATCGCGCCCAAGCCAAAACCAATCGAAGTGGAGAAACTTGCTTCGGCACCAGTCAATACGGACCTATCAGGAGGAATCCACAAGATAGACTATACGGCCGCCCAAATCGAGCCCAACAATGAGGGACTGGAGTCAATGCTCAACCCGCTGAAAGGTGCCAACGTCATCCATCAGATGAAAGAGGTAATCAGCACCGAAGGTCCTATCACCCGCAGTCTGCTGTTCAAGCGTATTCTTTCCATCTGGGGAGTATCCCGCCTCAGCCAACGCAGTGAGTATAGTCTGTCCGGACTTATCGACGCTTTCCACCCTGTCTCCACCAAAGAAGGGGATTCTGTAGTATATTGGCCAGCCGAAACAAAGGATTACAACACATTCCGTCCATCGGGCGACCGTGACATTACCGATATCCCAGTAGAAGAGGTTGCCAACGCCATTCTGTTCTCGCTGGGTCAGGTACTGGCTGCCCCCGCTGCCGACCTTTGCAAGATGGCTGCCAATCAGCTAGGATTCACCAGAGTCGGCATCAATGTTGATGCCGCCACCAGACAGGCCATGGAGCTGCTGCTGAAACGCAGATTGGTGACGGAGAAGGATGGAAAAATAGCGAAGGCCTGACCGTTTACATTGGCAAACAAAATGGAACGGATATGCTGAAACGTCTGATACAATACATAGAATACAAGCACCTCACCATACACAAGTTTGAGATGAGCGTAGGAATGGCCAATGCCACCATCAGCAACGGACTGAAAAAGGGGGGCAGCCTCAACTCGAGCAGGCTGAAGGTGATACTCGACACCTATCCCGACTTGTCGCTCGACTGGCTGCTTACCGGTAAAGGGAATATGCTGCGGAGAGTACCGTCGTCACTGCTGAAGAATGGCAACAAGACGGGACGTGCCCCCTTTTTCGATGTGGACTTCATGGGTGGGTTTGTGGAAGTGTTCAACGACCAGACACAAGTGCCTGACAGCTACATCAACTGTGATGCGCTAAGCAATGTGCAGTGCTGGTGCCGCTTGTCGGGCCACTCCATGGAACCGACACTGATGGATAAAGAACTGATAGCCCTGCAATCGGTCAACGACTGGGCCAACGATTTGATAGAGGGAGACATCTATGCCATTGTTACCAACACCGACCTGCGCACCGTCAAACGCGCCTACAAAGGAAACGACGACAGCACCCTGCGGCTGGAACCCGACAATAGACAATTTCCGGTAATGGAAGTCCCCAAGAGTTCCATCACTCACATTTTCAGAGTAGCAGGGTCAATACGAAAATTCTAAAAAGTCTCTCCCCTTACATTTAACGACTAATTTACGATTCATAAAAGAGGGCAATTCTGATAAAATATCAGAATTGCCCTCTTTTAAATTTACGATCTGTCCCATATCGGAGGGACAGTATTAGATATTATTTAGAAGCATCCACTGTAGCCTTAATTAAAGGCTTACCAGCATATTGAACACTATCAGCTATATAATCTGACTTATATTTTCCTGAAGGGAAATCCTGTAATACATAACTATTGCAAACTCTTCCCGCATTAATTTTGTCAGTAGCTGCGGTTCTAATCGCAGTAGCAGCAATGGCAAGTAACGGACTGCTGCTGTGGACCTGCGTGTTCAGCTTAATAACTCCTTCACGATGATACAGAATTTGACCGGAAACTGTAGAACGTAAAATATATTCCACGTCAACTTTGATATACCCCAAAACCATATTCTTTTCCCAAGACTTTATCTTTGTAAAGAACGCAGCATCTGCGCCTAATACTTTACGGAATGTACCTAAATCAGCATCTAAAAACCTTTCACTATCATAGGCACTCTCGCTTTGGAAAAGATCCATTACCAAATATGGAGAAAACACATAATATCCCTTTTCACACAAAGGCATATACATTGTGGTATAGAAATAATCTTTAGCCTCAACCGAATTGGTCTCATTAATAGGAGGCATAATGACAATAGATGTTGGCTTTTCTTGATACATCAGGGAATACTGAGAACCACGGGTGATTTGTTTGGCACATGAGCCTAACAACACAGCAGCCAAGACAAAGAATAAATATTTTATCTTTTTCATTTCTTTTCCAATTGTTTGATAATTCTTGAGATAAAAGGAGCAGACTCCGGATATAATGCAATTTCCTTCTTGAGATTAACCAATCCTTCTTCTGTCTTTCCATTCTGATAAAGCATATATCCATATTCAGCATATAGACCAGGAGGAACCACCTTGCGCAAATCGTTTTGCTTTTCAATCATTTTCTGATACTGATCCATCAGTTCGGCCTGCGCCTCAGGTGTATTTTTCTTGCTATTCTGATATGAAGCATCTTCATATCCGTGCCACGAATACAACTGCGTAGACGTACACGAGCCCAATACGACAGCAACAACTGCCGTTAAAATAATCTTTTTCATTTATATAAATTATGGTAAATCAATCACTTTGGTTTCTTGGGTGGACAACAAAACATCCCTATCATACAATGTCTGCCCCTGATAAGATACCTGGATATGCCGACGACCTGTTGCCACTTGATAAGAGATACCTTTACGATTCGCTTTTTTAGAGATTACTACATCTGCTTTAAACGAGGTTCCATTATCAAGATTCACATTCACCTGACTTCCTTTATATTGACCTCGTGTCACAAACAAAAGATAAGCCACATCCTCCTTTCCGTATTCCCTGCTTACAGGAGCTTTACAAGCTGCCATAATGACAAGCAACACGGATAATATTAAAAATAGTTTCTTTCTCATTTTTTATTTTCTACAATTAAATAATTAGACAAATTTTGTGTATCAATCTTTGCATCAGGAGAAACTTGAACAAAAGAATACTCGGTTTCAGGAGTATCTCCACCGGTATCCAGTACAGTTACAGAGCCTACCTTTTTGCCTGGCAACTGAATTAGGACACCCGTTTGCGGGTTTTTCACACTTTTGCCTTTTGTCATGACATCAAAAACATCACCCTTAGCTACATTTTGGCTTTTGCCACCAGCTATTAGCACCGCTTCATTATCATAACTGAGAAAAAATGTTTTCCATTGACCATCGGAACATTTACTAATAATATTATTAACCAATTGTCCGATAGCCTCAGAAATTGCTTTGTCACTCAATGTCGCATCGTAACCAGCTTCACCACCAAGGCCCATTGTCGTTTTTGATGTGACCTCTGCTTCTCCCTTGGCTTCATCTGAATAAATAATCAACCCATTAGAAACATCCACTAAACGAATCGATACCGCTGCTTCTACCGTTTGCGTTTTGGTATTGGAAAAAACAGAGGATTTTCCTGTGCTCTTACGTCCATATTGAGTAATAGAACCTATAATCAAATAATCGGCACCGATTGAGGATAAATTACCGCTACCATTTTTTTGACATTCTTGCATCAATTGGTCCATATTACTACGCTCCAACAATAAGAATTTATTGGACGCAGCCAACTTTGCCGACAAAATGTCAAGAGCCTGCTTTCCCATAGGGTCATTCTCTTTATCATAAAAGATGCCCTTTGCATATTGTGTCTCATTTGAGAATCGACCTATTGCAACCTTTCGCTTAATAAATTTTTCCTGCTGCGCTGAGGTCGTAGTCGGAGCATTTTCCACCATTACAACTTTGTTTTCTTTGTTTTGTGCCATTGCGCTCCCTACAACAGCAGCCAAATAGAATACGAGTAATTCTTTTCTCATTTACATAAAAATTAAAATTCATAAAGGCTTTTGATATTACAAGATAGAATTGAGCATCTCATTTCTTGAAAATATGAAAGTCGAGTATTAAGAACAAATTTAGCATCAGAATTTTAGATTCACAACTTTTTATGCGAAATTAAGAATCAAAAAGAATCCACCTAATAATAATCTTTTTCACAGCTTCAATCCGTTATTGTTGGCTATTAATTTTTTCATTTTATAGATTTGCAA
>CALMUD010000169.1 GCA_937872735.1 uncultured Bacteroidales bacterium | reverse complement strand
CCGTTCAAAATGGGACATATACAAAACCAAAAACAGCACGGTACCCACTCTGCTGAAAGGAGCAAAACACGAACTGGACCTGCTGATGTCGCCTCCCTCAATAAAACGGATAAAACAACGGTTTATAGAACGGGAAAACATTTCGGACACTGAAAAAACAAAGCGGATACAAGATGCCGACCTCACCGTCAGTGTATCGGATACCTGGTATGCCGACAAGGACAGCCAAAGTTCCGCCATCGTTTTCTGTCCCCACCGACAAGGGAGCCTTGGGGTATATGACACATCAAACACTGGCGTGTACAGCACCATCAGAAACGCCCTCACCCGAGACAACGTGAGCGCATTTGTGGGAGGCGATGAATTGGGAGGACAAGATTCATTTCTCGACAACAAGACGTCCATCATGGTAGCTACCAAGGCTTTTGGCATGGGAATAGACAAACCCAACGTGCGATTCACCATCAATATGAACCACTCCGGCTCGCTAGAGGCCTTCGTACAAGAAGCAGGCCGCGCCGGCCGAGACCGAAAAATGGCACTGGCCACTATACTATATTGCGGGCAACACTTTGACGGACAAGGCAAAACAGCCAGCGAGGAGGCTTCCAATTCGGTGGACTACAACATTCACCAATTCTTCTACGACAACAACTTCATTGGGCCTGATTTTGAAAAATGGGTCATGTACTACCTGATGAATTTCCAACAGACCTACAGTACCATGCCCGACGACCCCAACTTATGTGACCTCGATGCCCCCACTGTAGCCGGATTCATCAACCGATTGATAAAAACAGAAGATGGAGAGGACCTTGTCTCCTTCATCTCATACAGTTATCCATCAAACGACTCAAATGGGCTGAACAACAGGCTGTCAGCAAAAAACATACATCAGATACAGGACGGTCCACAGTATCTGGAAGCTTTGTCAAAAGCTATCTACCGAATGTGCTGTCTGGGAATTATTGACGACTTTACACAAGACTACTTCAACAAGAGATTCAGAATAGTTACCAAGCGGAAGCAGGACGGAGAATATTACAACGGACTCAAACGATTTCTGATGAGATATTACACAGAGGAACGTGCCGAAGTGGAAATGCGAAAGACTCAAAATGACGACTATAAAGGACAAAATGAGATACAGAAATGTCTGGGATATCTCACCAACTTTGTCTACCAAAAAATAGCCACCAAACGCAAACGCGCCATCCAGGATATGGAGAGTTTCTGCTATGAGGCTACCACACAAGAGGAAAACTGGCTGGAAACGAATGAGAATCTGAAAGATTACATTTACTACTACTTCAACTCCAAATATGCCCGTGAAGGATACAGAAACGAAAACGATGAGCCCTTCTCACTGACCGACGATACCGACCATGGCAAAGCCTCCTCCTACGACATTCTGTTCAAATATCTGAGAGTGATAGACGAAGACCAGACGGGCAGTGGCTCACCTAAAGATAACATCAAACACTTGCAAGGTGCCGTAAGGCTTATCAGAAGGTCACTTACCGATAGCAATCCAGCACTATGCCTTCTCAACGTATTCTGTCTGCTGTTCCTGAAAGTGGGGAACAACCACCACCTGCAAACGGAACTACACGACAATTTCATTGAAGGATACACTGAATTTTACCACCGCACTGCCAACAAATCTGACTTTTACCAAAAAATGGACAAATTCAAAGAAGGACTGACCCAAAATGACCGCAATGCAGCCACTCCCGATGAAATAACCCAACTGGAGAACTGGGAACACGAGGCGGAAGCCATTATCCACACTGAATGGATAAGCAGATTTGCCAAAAAATTTACACGTTAAATAAAGAAACAAGCAAAACATCATGGATAAAGAAAACAAAGACCTGCTCATTAAATTGGCCGAACTGGAAAAGAATCTGCAAGAGGTGGATTCAGCAAGCCAAATGGTAAACAAGACGGCCAATGCCTATAAGGATATCTGCGGAAAAATAGACAACTATGCCAGCACGTTGCAGAAAACCACCAACAGCCTTTCGGGTATCTCGCAATCGCTGCAAGCCTTGCATGAGACCATTGACAAGGGCGTTGGCAAGGACCTGACCAGCAAATTTGGTGAAATGGAGAACGGACTTTCCTCTTTACAGAATACCACCACTTCCATCAGAGACACTTTTCATGCACAATGTGACAGCAACACCTCCAACCTGAAGAAATCATTATCCGGGATACAATCCGATTTTAGCCAACACTGCAAAGATGTTCAAGCAGAAATCAGCAAAGCAAACAACACTGCCATTGATGAACTGAACAATAGCTCAAGCCAACTGAAAAACACCCTGGAAAACTGCCAGACAACAGTGGACTCCATTGCTGACAAAATAAACACAGAAATCAAGCTACTGAAAAAAGAACTGACCACTCTGAAAGAAGAGCAGAACAAAAGTCAGGAAAAAATAATAAAAACCGTATCGTTCAACCAAATTCTGAGCGTAATATCCATTATCTTTTCCTTTTTCCTCCTCATCATCGGGATATTCATTTTGATGCAATAAAAAATATTTCCTCTCAAAATTTTGCACAAAAACGAAAATGTATTACTTTTGCA
>CALMUD010000168.1 GCA_937872735.1 uncultured Bacteroidales bacterium | reverse complement strand
ACGTGTGCTCTTCCGATCTGTCGCTTTCTTGATATTGGTGTGTGCTTTGCTATTGACTGAGTTATGAAAAGATAGGCATTGTTGAACCAATCGGGGGGATGCCTCCTATCGATGATAAGAGACATCCCCCCGTGTTGTTGTATGGTTAAAGAAAAGAGTATAATCTTTACTTCAGTACCTTCTTAAACCGAGTCAGGAATTCGTCGGCTTCAGCCATGCTCAGACAGAGCGGAGGCAGCAGACGGATGGTGTGTTGACCAGCCACGCCTGTAAATACCTTCTGGTTGTAGAGCAAATCCTCCCGAATCTCCTTGATAGGCTGCTCAAACTCCAGGCCAATCATCAAACCACGTCCGCGTACCTCTTTAATTCCATTCAGTTTCTTCAGCTCTTCCAGCAGGTGGTTGCCCACCTTGTAGGCATTGTCCACCAGATGTTCCCGTTCCATGATGCCCAGCACCGAAATGGCGGCAGCGCAAGCCAAGTGATTGCCACCGAAAGTAGTGCCCAGCTGTCCAGGTACGGCCTTGAACTTAGGTGCAATCAGCAATCCCGACATTGGCAGACCGTTGGCGATACCCTTGGCCACACTGATGAGGTCGGCCTTGATGCCAGTGTACTGATGGGCGAAGAATTTGCCACTACGGCCGTAACCGCTCTGAATCTCGTCAAGGATGAGGCAAGTGTTTGTCTCGTCACATACCTTGCGCAAGTCACGCATAAATTGGTCGTCTGGCACCTGAATGCCTCCTACTCCCTGAATTCCTTCGATGATGGCTCCAGCATATTCCTGGGTGCTCAGTTCGCGGCGGACAGCCTCTATGTCGTTCAGATTGACAAAAGTTACCTCAAAACCGTAATAGGCAACGGGGCTGAACTTAGGGTTGTCGCTTACACGGGCAGCGGCTGTGGTGCGGCCATGAAAAGAACCATGGAACGCCAAAATCTTTTTCCGATTGTTGTAGAATGAGGCCAACTTGATAGCATTCTCATTGGCTTCGGCACCCGAGTTGATAAGAAACAGCGAATAGTCATCATAGCCGCAGGCTTTTCCCAATTTGGCAGCCAAGTCATTTTGCAGCGTATTGATAACCGAGTTGGAGTAGAATCCCAGCTTGGCCACCTGATCACTTACCGCCTTCACATAGTCGGGATGTGCATGTCCCACCGAAATAACGGCATGACCACCATACAAATCCAGATATTCAGTTCCTTTTTCATCAAATACGTGACAGCCTTTGCCCCGTACCACATTCACGTTAAACCGTGAGTATACATCAAAAAATTGCATATTATTCTTTTTTATTGTCCTTGAAAAAACTCCGACATCAGAAAGCCACTGATTTCAGTTTCAGTCCTATCCTCTCGTCAATGCCGAACATCAGGTTCATATTCTGTACAGCCTGTCCGCTGGCACCTTTCAGCAAATTGTCGATAGTGGAAGTTATCAGCAGTTTGTTGCCGTATTTCTCGATGTGAACCAGCGCCTTGTTGGTATTGACCACTTGTTTCATGTCTATGCAGGCATCAACGTAATGGGTGAAGGCTGCATCGGCATAAAAGTCTTTATACATCTTTACAAATCCCGCAATGTCAGCATTCTCGTCAACCCTTACCACCTCCGTGGCAAAGATGCCACGCGGAAAATCACCGCGGTAAGGAATGAAATCAATCTCAGAACAGAAGTTGCTTTGCAGCTGGAGCAGCGATTGTTTTATTTCGGGGATGTGCTGGTGCTGAAAAGGCTTGTATATGCTCATGTTATTGTTGCGCCAACTGAAGTGGGTGGTCGCGCCAGGTTTGACACCGGCACCCGTGCTGCCAGTAATGGCATTCACACTCACGTCACCATTGATCAACCCATTTTTGGCCAGTGGCAGCAGTCCCACCTGAATGCAAGTGGCAAAGCAGCCCGGATTGGCTATGTGCTGTGCTGTGCGTATCCGGTCACGATTGATTTCAGGCAATCCATAGACGTAATCGTTGCCAGGCTCAGCCAAGCGGAAGTCTTGAGCCAAGTCAATTATCTTGACATTGGCAGGAATGGTGTGTTCGCTAAGAAACTCGCGGCTCTTGCCGTGTCCAAAGCAAAAGAATACCACATCCACCTGGTCGAATGGCAGCTGGTCGGTAAAGGTCAAGTCCGTCTCGCCATACAGACCTTCGTGCACGTCTGTTATCTTGTTACCGGCATTGCTGCTGCTGTTGATAAACTTGATTTCGGCCTCGGGGTGATTGAGCAGCAGGCGAACCAACTCTCCAGCCGTATAACCTGCGCCACCTATTATTCCTACTCTTATCATATTGTATGTCTTTGCTAGTTAGTGTGATATGAGTCCTCAAAAAACAGAAAAACGGATACTGACTGTCAAGCCTGCATCCGTTTCTGTATTGTTGGCTCGAATTGCTTTCTTTTAGATGTTTTCAGCTTCGTCCTTGTGGTTGGCGTAGAACACGCGCAGCGGAGTGGAAGTGACCTTGATAAAGCCTTTGGCATCATCAGCAGTCCATCCTTTTGACATCTCGCCGTATTCTCCAAACTTGGTCTTTACCAAATCGTCAGGAGAATCAACACCGATGGTAGAGAATGACAATGGACGGAGTTGCAGTGTGACCGTGCCGTTGACGTGGCGCTGAGAACTTTGCAGCATGGCCTCGATGTCACGCATCACAGGCTCCATGTACTGGCTCTCATGCAGAAACATTCCATACCAGTTGCCCACCTGGTCTTTCCAATATTGTTGCCATTTGCTCAATGTGAACTTCTCGAGGAACTTGTGTGCGCCGATAATCAGCATAGGGGCTGCGGCCTCAAATCCAACACGTCCCTTGATGCCGATGATAGTATCGCCCACATGCATATCGCGGCCGATGCCATAGGCAGAACCAATTTCCTCCACCTTTTGTATGGCGGCAATCTTGTCATCATATCTCTTTCCGTCCACACCAATCAGTTCGCCCTCTTTAAACTCCAGACTCAGCACCTCGCCTTCTCTCTTCTTGACCTGTTTCAGGTAGGCACTTTCGGGCAGACCCTGCTTTGAATCCAGAATCTCACCACCACAAATGGAGGTGCCCCAGATACCCACATTATATGAATATTTCAGTTTGGTCCAGTCTGCAGGGAAACCATGACTGTTCAGGTATTTTATTTCAAATTCGCGAGTGAGGTTTTGGTCACGAGTCAAAGTGATGATTTCCATGCCAGGAGCCATCACCAAAAAAGTCATATCGAACCGAACCTGGTCGTTGCCAGCGCCAGTAGAACCATGGGCAATGGCATCGGCCTTTATCTCGTTGGCATAGCGGGCAATAGCCATACCCTGGAAAATACGTTCGGAAGAAACAGAGATGGGGTAAGTGCCGTTGCGGAGCACATTGCCATATACCATATATTTCAGACTCTTCTCGTAATACTCCTTAGTGACATCAAGTGTGATGTACTTCATCGCGCCCAACTTATAGGCGTTTTCCTCGTTCTTTTTCAACTGGTCCTCGCTGAAACCGCCCGTGTTGGCGCAGGCAGCATAAACCTCGTAACCCTTTTCTTGTGACAGGTACATTACAGTGAAAGAGGTATCCAGACCTCCGCTGTAAGCAACCACTACTTTTTTCTTTGCCATAATATATTCATATTTTGTGAATGTCGCTTCTCCGCCGGCACCAAGCCGTCAAAAAGCAAGCGGTCATTCGGGTCTTTTTCGTTATCCTTTATTTTTTATTCAGTGGGGAAACCGTTTGGAAATCTCTCCTTTACAATCTGCATTGGCACAGGGTCCTGCTCCAATTCCTCTTGTGCATCCTTCACACTGCGTTTGCGTTCTGGGTCGAACAGCATACCTGTGCAGACGCAATAGCGGCGTCCGGTGCGTACCAGCACATCATGGTTGATGCAGCCTTCGCAGCCTTTCCAGAACGTCTCATCGTCAGTGAGCTGTGCAAAAGTGACAGGAATGTAACCCAATTCGGTGTTCAACTTCATCACAGCGGCACCAGAGGTCAGGCTGAAAATCTTGGCATTAGGCCAGCGCAAGCGAGCCAGCGTAAATGTTACATGCTTGATGCGTTTGGCCAGGCCGTGGCCCCGATATGACTCAGGAACTATCATGCCCGAAGTGGTGACGTAATGCTTCCCACCCCATGTCTCAATGTAGCTGAAGCCTGCGAATTTGTCACCGTCCAATGCAATTACGGCTTTGCCCTCGAGCATCAACCTCTTGACGTAATCCGGGTTACGTTTGGCAATGCCAGTACCTCTCACTTTGGCTGCGGCAGTTATCGTTTCCAGTATCTCGTCAATATAGTGGATGTGGCTCTCGTCGGCCACCAGTATTTTGATATTGTCCTGTATCATTTTCAAATGCGATTATATATGTTGTGTTGTTCTTTACTTGTTTCTGAGAGAGGGGATAAAAGAGGCAAGTACTTCAAAGGCTTCACCTTTGGTCACCCCTTCTTTTATGACACCGATTATGGTATCTTCGCCAGCCACAGTCCCAATTATTACATCATTGGCCCGTCCGTCAATTTCGTAGGCAAGGCTGCTGGCATAGCCCGAACGGGTATGCAGCACCACATTATTGCCTGAGAAAGAGATGGTGGTGATAGTGTTCGACAGATATACGGCCTGGTCGTCACTGGTGCGCAATTCGGTCGGCAACTTGTAGATGTATTCGCCCGACACGTCGGGGGTCTTGGCAACTTTCATCTGTTTCAGGTCGCGTGATAAGGTGGCTTGCGTTAATGTGAATCCTCTTTCTGACAGCAACTTCAGTAAATCTTCTTGGCAACTTACGACTGTCGAGGAAATGATTTCCTTGATTACAGCGAATCTTTTGATTTTGTTTTTCACTTGTCTATTTCGTTTTGCTTCTTTCCTTTCTATTCTTCTTGGGAAGATTCAATCGGAATATTTATTCTTTGATGCTGCAAAATTAAGTCGTATTATTGAATAATCATAATATTTTGGGCGTTATTTATCATTTAATATGAATATTAATTCATATTTATTTACTTTTTATGCCGCTTTTCTTTTTATACATAATGACATCTGTCCTATTATTGGTGATGGTGGTTCTTTTTCCACTCGTTCACCTCCTGCTCGTAGGCTTTCACTTTTGAGGCAGTTTTGCTCTTTCTGTACCAGTTTGATACCTCAACTTTTTCGGGTACATTCTTGTAATAATCCTTGATAGTGGCTTCTCCATTTTGTTTGGTGATGGTCACCTTGTCATACGGCTGATAGTTGCTGGTGGTAATGGTCTGTATTGTCAGAGAATCATTTGAGGCATTAATGCGCAGGAAGAAACGGTCATCAGTGCCGATACGGTCTTCTTCCCGATTGAGGTTCAGCTGGTAATTTTTTGGAGAGCAGTAGGAGGTCACAAACAGAGGAGTGGTAGGTTTTCCGTCCTTGTCTCTATCGGCCCAGCGTGCATATACATGTTCGTGTCCTTGCAGTACCAAATCCACCTTGTATTTTTCAATCAAAGATTTGAAATACCAGCGGATAGGAAAATTCTGCCAGCTGCCCTTGTTGCTATAGATTGGATGGTGCAGCACCACCACTTTCCATTTTTCCTTGCTGGCTTTCAACCCATTCTCCAGCCATTCGGCTTGGTCTCCCAGATGCCAGAAGTCCACATTGCTGTCCAGCAGAAAAAATCTTACTCCTTTATATGAAAAAGAGTAGGTCATGTCTCCTTCTGTCTGTGACTTTAGAAAATAGGCAAACACATAGGGAAAGCGAGCGTCGAGCGTGCGTGTTGTTCCCTTGATGTATTCATGGTTGCCAGTGCAGGCCACAATGGGCACCGAACGGGCAACGGAGCCCCAATCGTTAAATACCAGTTTCCAATATTCATCCATAGGCCGTTCTATCAAGTCACCGCCAAACATACAGAAGGATGGTGCGGTGTCCATTTTGGCAATGTGCTGAAAAATGGAGGCCGAAAGTCCGCCGACTGAATCTTGTATGTCTCCCATAAAGGTGAAAGAAAAGGGAGTTTGGGCATCAGCGTCCGGCATGGCAAATGAAGCCCATCCCGATTCCTTATTGGTGTTGCGTACCTGGTAACTGTATCGGGCTGAAGGTTTCAGTCCGTTCAGTTCAGCATGATAGAAAGCCGATTTGCCGGAGCGGGAGCCCACCACGGTTCCCTCTGCCTTGATGGTGGTGGTATCGTGGCTGCCTATCTCGGTTATACGCACTTCACCCGTATGCAGTGTGGTGTCACACTGCCAGCTGATGATGCGTGAAAATTCGCCCTCGTTACCCAATGTCAGCAATATCCGTTGTGGCATATTGGCTGTGGTGTAGGCCGGTTCTGGAATGTTGCCGAACCAAGTGTACCAGCGGGTGATGCAGATGATGCTTCCTGCTACCACTGCCACCAGCAGTAACGAAAGGCTTATTTTCTTCTTTTTTGTCATCGTGTTATTATTTGTGCTTCGTTTTTCTTTTTCTCTCTTTTTGTGTCCTTAAACGTGCAAAAATACTCAAAAGTATGTATTTATGCGCTGTTTTTGTGTTCGTTTTTGTGATATGGCAGTCCAAACAGTTGATTTTTGATAAAAAACGTCACTCAAATGATGAAAATGACAATATTTATTTATATATTTAAGGTGACAAAAAAGAGTCCATATGATTGATTTAAAAAAAGAAAAAGAAATTATACCTGTCCGGTCGGAGATATGTGTTGGTCTGGGGTGGTATCCCAATCAGCGTAGCTGGAATGCAAAAAAAGACAAGCATTGCTATGATCTGGATTTGTCTGCCTTTATGTTGGGGGCTGATGGAAAATTGGTATCAGACGATTTTTTCGTGTTCTATAACAATACCGACTCCCCCGATGGCGCGGTGTTCTTGCAAAGTGATAACCGCACTGGAGTCGGGGCTGGTGATGATGAGACACTAGTGGTGGACCTCTCGATAGTAGACCCACGGGTGACGGAAATTGTGTTTGTGGCCTCCGTGTTTGAGCCAAAAGTTTCATTTGGAGAGATACGGAAAGTGACTGCCCACGTTTATGATGCCACTACTCGTAAAGACATGGATCATTGTATGTTGCATGCCGATTGCCCTGATGCTGAGGCTGCTGTTTTAGGACATCTGTTCCGTCAAGAAGGAAACTGGTATTATAAACATTTGCACAAACGTGAAGAACTGAATTTTGAAACAATAGTAGAACATTTTTCTGGAAAAAAACTGCCAACTGATGAAAAAGAATGAACGAACCTCAATCGTCCGAATCCTGATAGATTTGATAATGGCCGATTCTGTCATAGATAGTGGGGAAATGAATATATATCCCGAACTCAAGGAAAAATATGGATTGACAGTGGAAGATGAGATTGCGGCCAGTTGTATTACCTTGTCTGATGCCTTATCTGTAATGGTAGACTCTTCATTGTCGGTTCGCAATTCCTTGTTGTCCGATTTTGCCCGTGTGACCGTAAGTGATGGCTTTTGTGCGCGTACGGAAGCGCTGCTCATGCTCTCGTTGTCTCGTTGTCTTGAGGATGCCACCTCAGACACTTCTTCGGTTCTTTCTGTTGAGGCAGTAAAGTCGTCAATGGAAGACAATCAGGTTCTATATGTGGAGTCGCGCTTTGATGCAAAGTTGAATAAGGAAATAAAGGATAACTATCGCCAAATTAACAGAGATTTCAAGTTGTCAGGATTCGATTTTGTGTATATCCCTTATGTGGCTGCCCATTATAAAATG